>NZ_MLYN01000028.1:0-243182 GCF_001866675.1 Streptomyces sp. MUSC 14 | reverse complement strand
TCGAAGTAGCGCCAGGAGTAGACGACGACCGCGAGGACGAGCGCTCCGGTCAGCAGTGCGAGCCCGACGCCGATCCGGTCGCCGACGAGCACGATGCCGACACTCTCGCCGTGCACCGGGGACCAGCCACCCAGCCACGAGACACTGTGCCCGTCGCCGGTACGCAGCCACAGCCAGGCGAGGCACCCGACCTCCAGCACCGCCCAGACGGTGACCAGCACGTCGACGGCCATGCGCGGCAGCCACCTTCCGACGACCACGAGGACCACGGCGCCCAGCAGCGGCACTGCGATCGCGAGCGGCAGCAGATCGGAGGTACGCACCATGCCCGGCCCGCTAGCCCTTCAGCCCGGTCAGGGCGTCCGGGTCGACCGTGCCGTGCCGCTTGCGGATCTGCACGGCGAGCGCCAGCAGCAGCGCCGTCACCGTGGCGCCCACCACGACGTCGGTGAGCGCGAGCGCCTGGACGACCGGGTCGACGGTGCGGGTGCGAAGAGGCGTGTCGGTGAAGTACGGGGCGATGCCGCCGCGCCGGTATCCGACGGTGAGCAGCAGCACGTACGTCGACGACTGCGCCACGGCGAGGCAGCCGACGGCGTGGATGATGTCGCGGCTGGTGACCATGCCGTACACGCCGACCAGGAAGATCCACCCGGCCGTGAGGAAGGGCAGGATCGTCATGTGCCGCCTCCCGAATCCGGGTTCTGTGCCGGTCGCACCTCGACGGCCTGGTCCAGGAAGGAGGCCAGCAGGACGACGACGCCCGAGCCGACCTCGACGCCGACCGCCGCGTTCAGCAGCGGCACCAGGCCGCCGGAGGACAGCTGTCCGAAGGTGCCGAGCGGCAGTACGTTCTGGAGGTAGGCGCCGCCCGCGATCAGCCCGGCCAGCCCCAGCGCCGCGAAGGCGCCCGCGCCGAGCGCGTCGGCAAGGTCGAGCACGGCCAGCGGGCGGATGCGTTTCAGCACGCGGTAGTCCGCGGCCACATACGCCATGTGCAGCCCGGTGGCGAGAACGACACCGCCCTGGAAGCCGCCGCCCGGCGACAACTGGCCGTGCGCCACGATGTACACACCGGTCAGGAGCGTGACCGGCACCATCACCAGGCCCAGCAGCCGGGTGCTGGGCAGGACCCGTCCGGCCCGCGGCGGGCCGATGCGCTCGTCGCGGGCACGGCGCAGCAGTACGAGGGTCCCGAGTACCGAGGCGAACAGGATCGACTCCTCTCCGAGGGTGTCCAGAGCGCGCTGGTCGAAGTTGACGGAGGAGACCACGTTGGCGGTGCGCTGCCGCAGGGATGCGGCCACGGCACGCGTCGCGTAGGGGTGCACCGAGGTACCGAAGTGCGGCAGCCCGGTGCAGGCGAGCGTGTACGCCACGGCGAAGACGACGGCCGCGGCCCAGAACAACCGGATGCGCGCGCTACGACTCATCGCCGCCCTCCTGACCGCGCTCGTCCCCGTCGTGGCGCGACGCCGTGGGGCGGCGTACCTTGCGGACCGTCAGCAGGATGAGCAGCGGGGTGACCGCCGTACCCACGGCCAGCTGGGACAGCGCCACGTCGGGCGCCTGGAGAAACGTGAACAGGACGGTGAGACACAGACCGAGGACGGCCAGCAGGACGGCCTGCCGTACCGGGTCGCGGGCCAGCGCCGCGGCGGTGGCGCTCGCGGCGACCAGCACCAGCGCGACGGCGATCAGATACTCCTGGATGGTGGCCGTGCTCACTCAGGGGAGTCCCTTCGCAGCAGGTGTTCGTGCTGGGCCGTCGCCCGACCGATCGCCATGGCGGTGACCGCCCCGCCGAGCCCCACGATCACCGCGACGAGGAGCAGCTTGACGGCGGCGCGCCCGGGGCCGGTCTCGACGGCCAGGGCGAGCGCGACGAGCGGAGTGCCGAGGGTGGAGGCGGGGGTGAGGGCGTGCAGTCTCTGGTACGGCCGCGGAAGGGCCACCAGGCCGACGGCGGACAGCAACAGTACACCGGTACCGGTGACGAGCAGGACGAGTGCGCACACGTGACGGGCGGTCATCTCATGTCTTCCCATGGGCCTGGGTGTCGGGGGTCTCGATCGACCGGCCGCCGAGGAAGCGGGCGAAGACCAGTGTTCCGGCGGGTCCCAGGACGGCGAGGACGAGGCCGAGATCGATGAAAGAACTGCGGCCGAACCCCTGGGCCGTCAGCAGCAGGACAGCGGTGACGACCGTCGTCGCCAGACTGAGCCCCGCGAGCCGCTCGACCGCCGAGCCCCGGCCGGCCGCCCACACGCACGGCGGCATCCCCAGGGTCAGCAGGACCGCGGTCGCGAGCAGCCAGGCGTTCACCGGCGCTTCCCTTCGGTGAGCACATCCTCCAGGTGCGTACGGTCATCGGTGAGAAAGTGTGCGACGGCTGTCTGCGAGCCCTGCCCCGTCCTCCGAGGTTCGAGTACGTCGACGACGTATGCGCCGGGAGTGGACGACAACAGCGCGCAGGCCCACGCAGCACCCGTTCCGGGGACCAGCGTCATCGTCTTCAGGCTCCCTTCCGGGAAACGGCCGCCGAGGGCACGCGCGGTGATCCGGCACAGTCTGATCAGGTCGGTGAGAACCGCGCCCGGCCACGCGAGCGTCGCCGCTCCCCATCGCCGGGTGCCGCCCAGTCGGGCACCCGACGCCGTGTGGACGGCCCGTGCGGCGACCGCAGCTATCAGCGCTCCGCCCGCGACGACGACGAGTTCCAGGGGTGAGACGGTGCTGATGAAGAGGACGTTGACGACGAGCAGCACCGCCCACCAGACCAGTACTTCGCCAAGTGCTGTGAACGCCTTGCGCATCGCCCCTCCTCACCCACGTGCGTCGTCGTGGACCAGCAACGTGTACCGCGCGCCGCCATCGCCATGCCCCGTGCACGCCGGGGAGGGCGACCCCTCGGACCGACCATCACCGCGATGGAGCATCGTGTGCGGACGCGGGTACCCACGCCATCGGGTCTCACCCGGATATCGGATGGGGCAGGCATGGTCGCGTCGTGGGCGATATGGGGGTGCCGGTCTTCACGGCGGGACCCGTGCGGTGCCGAGGGCGGCCCTGCCCCGCTGGAGGACCGGCACCTTGCGTCGCCGCGCTCGGAAGATCGGGACCCTGACCAGTGTCAATACCCACGTACACCCTGGACTTCGCGACGTCTGGCGTGCCCTCGTCGGGCACTGAGCGCCAGCCTCTTCAGCCCGCGGGGTGAAGAGGCTGGTGTCGGGCCAGGGAGTCGGCCAGCTGCCGGCGGGCCACGAACAGGGCTGCGTCCAGTTGGCGAGTGCCCGTGACGACGCACAATGTGTACGTAGCATCCTCAAGGTTGCGGGCGGCTTCCGCGCTGCTGCCGTCCGCTGCCAGCCTTCGCTTCAGGCTGTCGCACCGCTCGACCAGCTCCTTCAGAAGCGACGGATCCGCCGTCACCATGGCGACCGCCTCCGCTCTCGCCTGTTTGGACATGCCCCTTCGCTTCCCAAGGTCGCAGGCATGAGCCACCACCGCATCCCGAACCCGCACGAAGGACACCCGGCCCGGGGCAACGATCACGCTCATCGCCTGGTCCACGGCTTGATGAGTTTCCGGACGCGCACGGGAGGGACGCGCGGGGACATCCGGGCCGATCGGGTCCGGGCCGGCCAAAATGACTGGCGGGCCCAGCCGGAGATTGATCACGGTGCAGCCCGCGGTCCTGGGACAAATGCCTGGACACCGCTTCACCAAGGGTGTCCCCTTGAAAGCACGGGAGCATCAGCAGAGGAGAAGAAGCGCTGTGCTCAAGCCGTTGCGCGTCACCGTCCACACCCCGGGGCCTGACCACTGCGTGGTGACCGTTGCCGGCGAATTGGACGTGGTCACCGCCGCAGAGCTGCGTCACGTCCTGCAGCAAGCCGTCACGACGTACCCGCGCATCGTCGTCGACCTGGCGGGCGTTCCGTTCTGCGATTGCACCGGCCTCAGCGCCCTTCTGGCCGCAAGCCGCCGTGCCAGGGAACGAGGCGCCGTGCTGTGGCTCCGCGCGGTCCCGTATGCCGTGGCCCGCCTCATGCGACTGACGCACACCCGCGACGCCTTCACCATCGAGAGCAGGCACTGTCACCCGCCAGGGCCGCCTCGCCCGGCGCGCCGGTAGGGCCAACACGCCAACACTGGGAAGGGATCTTCGACCAGCCCGTCGTGTTCAACATCATGACGGACATCTGGCCGGCCCTGACCGCACGACTGGGCTCGGCGGGCAGGACACCGTGTGCAACCGGATGTGTCTACCAGTAGTGGCGTCGGCCGCCGATGGCGTGGCCGACGGAGCCGAGGAGGAACAGGATGGCTCCGATGACGAGAAGGATGATTCCGATGCTCCACAGGATGCCGATGTGCAGGACGAATCCGACGATGAGCAGGATGACGCCGAGTGCGATCATGGCGCTCTTCTTTCTCTCCGGCTGTGTGTTTCTCAGGTGGTGAGCAGGCGGTTGAAGAAGGAGCGGTAGTGGCGCAGGGCCATGCGGAGGGCTTCGGTGTCGGCCTGCCCGCCCCGGCTCCACTGTTCTTCGAGCGTCTTCTTGTGCTCGTCGAAGGTCGCGGCGAGCGTCTGCATGAGGTTGGCGACCAGGCTGTCCGCGGCTTGCACCGCGTCACGCGGGTCGTCGACGAAGGTGGTCTGGATCTTCTCCCAGCGATTGCGGAAGTCGTCCTCGTCCTCGGCCGTCAGCAATTGCGGCATCTCGTCCGCGTCCCCGGTCCGTGCCCCCTTGTCCCCCTCAGCCTCACCCGGGTAGACCGGGGAGGTCGGGGCGGTGCTCGGGGCTGCGTCGGTATCGCGGGGTTGGGCGAGGTCTTCGGTGGACAGTCCGTTGTCGGTGGTGTGCGGTGTGTCGTCGGGTTGCATAGCTGCTCCGTGTCCGTCGGTCCCGGTGTCGGGATGTCATGCCGGGACGTGGCGGGTCTGGCCGCCGTCGGAGAGAAGTTCGTCGAACAGTGCCCGGTAGTGGACCATGGCGCTGCGCAGTTGTTCGGTGGTGGCCTTGTGGCCCTCGCTGAGCGTGTCGATCTCGTGGGCGGCCCGGTAGTGCTCAAGGGTGCGGCTGTGTTCCACGGAAAGATCCTTGAGCTGCTGGTCGTAGCCTTCGGTGGGGTATCCGCGTTCGTGCATGACGGAGGTCACCAGCTGGTCCGCGTCGTGCACGGCGTCCTCCGGGCGGTCCACGAACTCGTGCTGCACGTGGTCCCAGTCCCGTGTGTAGCGCTCGCGGAGACGGTCGGGCAGGGGCTTGATGTCGAGTTTGTCGTGTCGCCTCTCGCGTGCGCTGAGCTCGCGCTCGGCGGCGAGTCTGCTGTCGGCGGCGTCGACCGTCCGTTCGTACTCGGGGCCGTAGCGCTCACGTAGGGCCCGGTGCCGGATGAAGAGTGACAGGCCCACGGCGATCAGCACGACGACGACCGCGAGGGGAATGACGATTGCCAGAAGTGTGCCGGTAGACATCAGGCCGACCTCCTTCCGATGTCTGGTACCTGTCGTGTTCCCGTTCTGCGTGAATTACGCATCTTCGATGAAGAGCTCTCCTATCAACCGGTTCGGTACGGGGCCGCTCGCTCGCCTGCGATGCTCAGGCCCAGGCCGGGTGCCTGTGCCTGGCCGATATCGAGGAAGCCGCCATCGGGGTCCAGGGTGCCGTCGAAGAGCAGCCGCTCGATCCTGACGTGGTCGTGGAACCATTCCAGATGGCGCAGATTGGGCACTGCGGCCGCAGCGTGCGCGTGGGCGTGCGGGGCGCAGTGGCCCGAGATCTCCAGACCGTGACTCTGGGCCAGAGCGGCGACCCGCAGCCAGACCGTGATGCCGCCGCACCGGGTGACGTCGGCCTGGAGGCAGTCGACGGCGCGGGCGGCGAGCATGTGCCGGAAGTACGGCAGCGTGTAGCCGTACTCTCCGGCCGTGACGTCGGGCGTGACCTGGGCGCGGATGGCGGCCAGGGCATCAGGGTGGTCGGAGGAGACGGGCTCCTCGAACCACACGACTCCTTCGTCGGTGAGGCCGGCGGCAACACGGACCGCCTGCTTCATGCCGTAGCCGCCGTTCGCGTCCACGTACAGCCCGGTCTTCGGCCCGACGGCGGCGCGCGCCTGGGTGACGCGGCGCAGGTCCCGGTCCTCGCATCGGCCCCACGACTCCCCGATCTTGATCTTGACGCGCGGTATGCCCTCCGTCTCCACCCAGCCGCGCAACTGCCGCTCCAGACGGCTGTCGTCGTAGGTGGTGAAGCCGCCGCTGCCGTAGACGGGCACGTCGTCGCGGGCCGCTCCGAGAAGCTGGACCAGAGGAAGGCCGAGCACACGTGCTTTGGCGTCCCACAGGGCGATGTCAACGGCGGAGAGGGCCTGGGCCGCGACACCGGGCAGACCCGCGTTGCGTACGGCGCGGGCCATGGCCTCGTTCGCCCGGGGCACGTCGAGCACGGAGACGCCGGTGAGGACGTCGGCGAGCAGGTCGTCGATGACACGGGCCGCTGCGGGCGGGGCGTACGTGTAGCCGAGGCCGGTGACCGTCCCGCAGTGGACGGTGGCCAGGACCAGGGTGGTGCTGGCCCAGGCGAGGGTGCCGTCCGCCTCGGGCATGTCGGTGGGGACGGTGTAGACCTCGCTGGTCAGGTGTTCCACCGGCCGGGCGAGCGTCACCGGTGGCCTCCGGGCAGGAACTCCTGAACCTTGGCCCTGAAGCCCTGCCGGATCATGGCGGCCCGGTCGCTGTCGCCCTTGAGGACGGATGCCGCGGCTGCTTCGATCTGGTCGAGCGTGGCGTGCGGCGGGATGGGCGGTACGGCGGGGTCGGTCACGAAGTCGAGCACGCAGGGGCGGTCGGCGCCGAGGGCGGTCTCCCAGGCGCCCGTCACACCGTCGGGCTTCTCGATCCGCATGCCGGCCAGGCCGAGCGAGCGGGCGAAGTCGGCGTACTTGACGTCGGGGATCGACTGCGAGGGCAGGAACTGCGGGGCGCCCTCCATCGCGCGCATCTCCCAGGTCACCTGGTTGAGGTCCCGGTTGTTGAAGACGGCGACGATCAGTCGCGGATCGGCCCAGTCCCGCCAGTACTTGGCGACGGTGATCAGCTCGGCCATGCCGTTCATCTGCATCGCCCCGTCACCGACCAGGGCGATCGCCGGCCGGTCGCCGTGCGCGAACTTCGCGCCGATGGCGTACGGCACACCGGGCCCCATGGTGGCCAGCGTCCCCGACAGCGAGCCGCGCATCGCACCGCGCAGCTTCAGGTGCCGGGCGTACCAGTTGGCGGCCGAGCCGGAGTCGGAGGACAGGATGACGTCCTCGGGGAGCAGTCCGTTGAGCGCGTGGGTGACGTACTCCGGGTTGACCGGGTCGGCCTCGACGGCCGCCCGCCGCTCCATCACCTCCCACCAGCGTGCCACGTTGTCCTCGATCGTCTTCTGCCACGTCCGGTCCTCGGTCTGCTCCAGCAGCGGCAGCAGCCTGCGCAGCGTGCGGGCGGCGTCGCCGACGAGGTTGACCTCGAACGGGTAGCGCAGCCCCACCATGTGCGGATCGATGTCGATCTGCACGGCCCGTGCCTGGCCGAACTCCGGCAGGAACTGTGTGTAGGGGAAGGACGAACCGATCACGAGCAGGGTGTCGCAGTCACGCATCATCTCGTACGACGGGCGGGTGCCCAGCAGCCCGATGGCGCCGGTGACATAGGGCAGGTCGTCGTCCAGGACGTCCTTGCCCAGCAGGGCCTTGGCGACCCCGGCGCCGAGCCGCTCGGCGGCCTCCGTGACCTCCGTGCGTGCGCCGCGCGCGCCCTGCCCGATCAGGATGGCCGTCTTCTCGCCGGAGTTGAGCACATCGGCGGCGTGTTGCAGGTCGCCGTCGTCGGGCACCGCCGTGTAGTGCGGCAGGCCGAGACTGGAGGGGACCATCTTGAAGGCGTGCTCGGGTGGCGAGTAGTCCAGTTCCTGGACGTCGGCGGGGACGATCAGAGCTGTCACCGAGCGGCGTGCCATCGCGGTGCGCAGCGCGCGGTCGAGGACGTTCGGGAGCTGTTCGGGGACGGTGACCATCTCGCAGAAGTCCGAGGCGACGTCCTTGTACAGGCTGATGAGGTCGACTTCTTGCTGGTACGAGCCGCCCATGGCGCTGCGGTTGGTCTGCCCGACGATCGCGACCACGGGCACGTGGTCGAGTTTGGCGTCGTAGAGGCCGTTGAGGAGGTGGATGGCGCCAGGGCCGGAAGTCGCTGCGCAGACGCCGACCCGGCCGGAGAACTTGGCGTAGCCCACGGCCTCGAAGGCGGACATCTCCTCGTGGCGGGACTGGACGAAGCGGGGGTTGTTCTCGGCCCGCCCCCAGGCAGCGAGGAGGCCGTTGATGCCGTCGCCGGGATAGGCGAAGACATGCTCCACGTCCCACTCGCGCAGGCGCTGGAGCAGGTAGTCGGAGACCTTCGTCGACATGGTTCGTGATCCTTTCCGGTGGTGGTGCGGTTACCGGTGGCGCAGCGTTCGTACGGTGAGTGGACCGGCCGTCGCGAGGAGTGCGGCGGTGCCGGCCGTCGTCGCCCAACGGGCTTTGGCGGACGGCGGTTCGGGGCGGGCGGCGAGGCGTTCGGGTTGTTCGGCGGGCAGGTTTCCGGCGAGACCGAGAGCCAGCGCCTCGGCCAGGTGCAGGGCCCGGCGGCCGGTGCCGCCCTGCTCGATCTGGGTGCGGCAACTGAAGCCGTCGGCGAGCACGAGGGCGCTGGGGGCCGCCGCGCGGACGGCGGGCAGGACCCCCAGCTCACCCACCGCCAGGGACACTTCGTGATGGCCCCGTTCGAAGCCGAAGTTGCCGGCCAGGCCGCAGCAGCCCTCGTCCAGGACATCGGCGTCCAGGCCGGCCCGGCGCATCAGCTCACGATCGGCGTCGAACTTCGTGATCGCGTGCTGGTGGCAGTGGGTCTGCACGGTCGCCTGCCGGGCCAGCCGGGGCGGACTCCATGCGGCGGGCGCGTGCTCGACCAGTTGCTCGGCGAAGGTGCGCGTCTGCTTCGCCAGCCGCCGCACGTCCTCGTCGCCCGGGAGCAGCTCGGGGGCGTCGGAGCGGAACACGGCGGTACAGGACGGCTCCAGGCCGATGACAGGAGTTCCCGCGTCGAGGTAGGGACGCAGTGCCCGCGTGGTGCGGTGCAGCACCCGCTGGGCCGTGGCGAGTTGGCCGGTGGAGATCCAGGTCAGCCCGCAGCACAGGGGCGTGTCAGGCACGGCGACCCGGAATCCGGCGTCTTCGAGAAGCCGTGCCGCGGAGATGGCCACCGACGGATGGAAGTGGTTGCTGAAGGTGTCCGGCCACAGGAGCACCGTCGCCGGATCGCCCGGGTCCGGCTGATCCCGGCCGCTCTCCTGCCACCAGCGCACGAACGAGCGCTCGGCGAAGAGCGGCGCCGTCCTGGCCGGTTCGACACCGGCGAGCCACCGTCCGGCCCGGCCGAGACCCGGGGCGTCCAGCGCAGCGTTCGCCAACCAGGGTACGTGAGTGGCCAGTTGGGCCCAGAGCGGCAGCCAGCCCAGGGAGTAGTGGGCGGCGGGGCGGAGCCGGCCGGCGTAGTGGTGGGAGAGGAACTCCGCCTTGTACGTGGCCATGTCCACACCGGTGGGGCAGTCGGACTTGCATCCCTTGCAAGCCAGGCACAGGTCCAGGGCGTCGCGCACCTCGGTCGAGCGCCACCCGTCGGTGACCGCGGAGTCGGGATGCCCGTCGAGCATCTCGAACAGCAGCCGCGCCCGGCCCCGGGTGGAGTGCTCCTCCTCCCCTGTGGCCCGGTAGGAGGGACACATCACGCCGCCACGCCGGCTGCGGCAGTTGCCGATGCCCACGCAGCGCAGCACCGCCCGGGTGAAGGAGTGGTCGTCGTCGGGGTACCCGAAGCGGGTCTCCGGGTCGGCGGGACGCCAGTCGGCGCCGAGACGCAGCCTGCTGTCGACGGGATTCGGGTCGACGACCTTGCCCGGATTCATCCGGTCGTCCGGGTCGAAGAGGGACTTCAGCTCGCCGAAGGCGGTCACCAGCCGTCGGCCGAACATCCGGGTCAGCAGCTCACCGCGGGCCTGACCGTCGCCGTGCTCACCCGACAGCGAGCCGCCGTAGGAAGCGACGAGATCGGCGGCCCGCTCCACGAACCGGCGGAAGTCCGCAACGCCCTGGGCGGTCCGCAGCCCGAACGGGATGCGGGTGTGCACGCAGCCCTGCCCGAAATGGCCGTAGAGGGAAGGATCGTCGTAGTCGAACTCGTCGAACAGGCGCCTCAGATCCCGCAGATAGTCACCCAGCCGTTCCGGTGGTACGGCGGAGTCCTCCCAGCCCTCCCAGGTCTCCCGGTCGTCCGGCGGGCGCGCCGTCACCCCGAGCCCGGCCTCCCGGGCCCTGAGCATCTCCTGCTCGCGCGAGGGTTGGTCGGAGAAGGCGACCGATGCGTCCTGCTCGGCGCGGCCGATCGCTTTCAGCAGGGCGTGGGCCTGCTCGTCCACGTCCTCCTGACGGTCCCCGGAGAACTGCGTGAGCAGCCAGCTGTCACCCTCGGGGAGGGCGGCGAGCGAGTCGAGACAGGCGTGTTCCTCGCGCATCAGCTGGGCCATCCGGCCGTCCAGAGCCTCCAGTTGGGTGGGGGAGCAGTGCTCCAGCAGACGGGGCACGTCATCCGCGGCCCGGCAGATGTCGTCGTACCCGAGCACGAGCAGCGACTGGCAGGGGGGCACCGGGACGAGGTCGAGTTCGGCGTGCAGGACGGTCACCAGGGTGCCTTCGCTGCCGACCAGGGCCCGTGCGACGTCGAAGCCGTTCTCCGGGAGCAGCGAGTCGAGGTTGTAGCCGGAGACCCGGCGCGGGATCTTCGGGTAGCCGCGCCGGATGTCGGCCAGGTAGGTACCGGCGATCCGGTCCAGGCCGTCGTAGATCTCCGCCCGCCGTCCGCCCTCCGCGGCGATCCGCGTACGCTCGGCCCGGCCGGTGGGTCCCACCCACATGCGCAGTCCGTCGTAGGTCAAGACCTCCAGCCGGCGTACGTTGTCGGCCGTCTTGCCGTAGGCCTGCGCGGAGGCACCGCACGAGTTGTTGCCGATCATGCCGCCCAGGGCGCAGTGGCTGTGCGTCGAGGGCTTCGGGCCGAACTGCAGCCGGTGATCGGAGAGCCTGCGGTTGAGTTCGTCGAGGACGATGCCCGGCTCGACGACACAGGTACGGGCCTCGGGGTCGACGGCGACGAGGTGGTCGCAGTACTTGGTCCAGTCGATCACGACGGCCGTGTTGGTGCTCTGCCCGGCCAGGCTGGTGCCTCCGCCGCGCGACAGCACGGGCGCGTCGAACCGGGCGCAGATCTCCACCGCGTGGGCTCCCGCCTCGACCGACCGGGGGACGACCACGCCGAGGGGTACCTGCCGGTAGTTGGAGCCGTCGGTGGCGTAGGCCCCCCGGCTCCCCGCATCGAACCGGACCTCGGCGTCGGCCTCGGCACGCAGGGCTGAGGCCAGGGTGTCCAGGGCGGTTCCATGGATGAGTTCAGTCATGATCGCCTTTCCCCCGGTCCGCGGGACTGTCCGGCGCCTGCCGTGCACGATGTCGCCCTCGCTCTCCGTGGCACACCAGGTGGCCCACGCCCAGCCGCGACAGCAGGCACCGGCAGTTCGGTGTCCTTGTGGCCGTACGTGTCGACCATGCCGATCACGGCGAGGGGTCCGTGCACGGTGCACCTCGCACGGTCAGTCCCGAAGCCGGGGCAGGACCTTGGTGCGGTAGAAGTCGAAGAAGCCCTGCTGATCCGCGCCTGTCTGGTTGAGTACACGCCGTCGAAGCCCGCCTCGGTGAACGCGGACAGCGCCTCGACGTGTGCGTCCGGATCGGCACCACATCGCACGGCCCGCGCCACCCGCTCCTCGGTGACCAGCTCGGAGGCCTGCTCGAAGCGGCGCGGGGTCAGCAGGACCTGCGGGAGTTCGCCGGGCAGTTGTTCGTTGGCCCACAGGCGGTGCGCGGTGCGGACCGCCTCCCGCTCGTCCGTGCCCCAGCACACCTTCAGCCCGCCGAATACAGGTTTGGTCCCGCCGCCACCGCGCCGGAAGCGCTCCACCAGGGCCTGATCGGGCGCCATGGTGATCAGCCCGTCACCGACGCGGGCAGCGACCTCGGCGGCCTGGGGGCCGAAGGCCGACACATCGATCGGCAGCGGTTCGTCCGGGACCGTGTAGAGGCGGGCGTTCTCCACGGTGTAGTGCTTGCCGTGGTGGCTGGTCTGCTCCCCGGTCAACAGCCGCCGGATGATCTGGAGGGCCTCCTCCAGCATCTCCAGCCGTACCGGTGCCTCCGGCCAGACCGTGCCGAGGATGTGCTCGTTGAGTGCCTCGCCGGTACCCACGCCCAGCCGGAAGCGCCCGTCCAGCTGCACCGCGCTCGTCGCGGCGGCCTGGGCGATCACCGCGGGGTGGATGCGCAGCAGCGGACAGGTGACCGCCGTCTCCAAGGGCAGAGGCACCGCCTGTGACAGAGCGCCGATCACCGACCACACGAACGGGCTCTGGCCCTGCCGGCCGTTCCACGGGTGATAGTGGTCCGATATCCACAGCGACTCGAAGCCGGCCTGTTCGGCCATGCGCGCCTGCTCGACGAGTTCCGCGGGGCCGTGCTCCTCGCACGACAGGAAGTATCCGAAGCCGGGCATCTCGCCTCCCAGAGAAGACAGCACGGTCTGCAGGTCACAGGGACCCGGTGTGCGTCGCCGGAGGGTCCAACTTCTCGTCGTCCGCCGCTTCGTCGCCCTTGGCCTTCGCCCGTACGTCCCGTGGGGTCGGGGCCACGGTGTTCCGTTCCTCCGCAGACCGCTCTCGCGTCTTTTCGTCGGGATGGGATTCACCTCTGCGGTTGGCATTCATGGCACTGTCCTCTCCTCTGTTCCAGGCGGTGGGTCGGTGTCCATGCCGCGAGTACCCGGGTACTCGGACCCCGTAACGGCCCGCGCAGGGCTCAGGGCAGGAGGAGAAGGAGCGACAGGCCACGGCCGGAAGGACTGCCGGGGGCCGCGATCATGACGCGACGCCCTACCTGCCCGGACGGCGCGCGAGACTGCCCGGGCTGCGGAAGGCGGCCGCGCAGTGCCGGGGCTGTCCGCTGTACCAGGACGCGGCCCAGACCGTGTTCGGCGAGGGCGACACGACCGCACGGGTCCTGCTCATCGGCGAGCAGCCCGGGGACCAGGAGGACCGTCAGGGTCGGCCGTTCGTCGGCCCCGCGGGCAAGGTGCTGAGACGTGCCCTCGCGGACGCGGGCATCGATCCGGAGCGGGTGTACGTCACCAACGCGGTCAAACACTTCAAGTTCACGGTCCCCGAGGGCGGCAAACGCCGGATCCACAAGGCTCCGACACTCCGCGAGATGACCGCCTGCCGGCCCTGGCTCAGGGCGGAACTGAGAGTCGTGGCACCGGAGGTGGTCGTCGCGCTCGGCGGCACGGCGGGCAGAGCCCTGCTCGGCTCGGGATTCCGGGTGACGGAGCGACGCGGCGCCCTGCTCCCCTGGCCCGGCCTCGCCGCGAGCGACGGCGAAGGCGATGGGACGGGCGACGCCGAGCAGGGGATCAGCGGGCTGGTGGCGACGATCCATCCGTCCGCCGTGCTGCGCGCCGACGACGCCGACCGCACGCGGATCTACGACGGTCTCGTCGACGATCTGCGCATCGTGGCCCGCCTCATGGCCGACGGCGACGGAACCGACCGGCGAGCCGAGGGGGTTCCAGGAGTCAGCCATGCCGGAGTTGCCCGACGACGTCGAGGTTTCTGCCCCGTACTGTGCTCGCACCGTGTCGTCGGTCGGCGTCGGCACTGATCGGGCCGTCGCACTAGCCGGAGGGCTCCTCGGGTACGGGGTGTGCTCCGGATGGACCCCGGCGTGCCGTGGGGCGCCGCGAGGCCCTGCGCCCGCCTCGTCCACGTCGGGGACGTCGCCCGCGCCCTCCCGGTCGTCCGCGCCGTGCTGCTCCGGCGTGCGGCCGTCGTCCGTGTGTGGCTCCCACCGGTCGTCGCCGTGCCCGGCCTGCTGGTCGGGAGGATCCCTCGGGACGGGACGCGGGCCCTTCCGCTGTGTGCGTGGCTTCATCGGTCATCTCTCCTCATCGGATTCCGGGTGTGTCACGACGCCCGGGCGTGTGGGCCCGTGCCGGTGTGCGACAGCGCCTGGACAAGCTCCTCGCGGCTCATGGAGGAGCGGCCCTTGACGTCGGCTTCGGCAGCCAGGTCGTACAGCTGCGCCTTGGTGAGCGAGTCGGGCGAGGGCTTCGCCCGGGAACGCCTCTGCGAGCCGCCGGCCGTCCTCTTCGATGCGCTGCCCGTCCGGGCCTTCCGCGACTTCGCGCGGTCCACGCTGGCGCGCAGCGCGTCCCTGAGGTCGACTACGTTCGTGGCTTCGGCGGGCTGCTCGGCCTTCTCCACGCTGCCGCCCTTCTTCTTGGCCCTGACCAGTTCCCGCACCTTGTCGTGGTAGGTGTCGTGGAAGTCGGTCGGGTTCCATTCCATGCTCAGCGAGTCGATCAGCCGCTCGGCCATCCGCAACTCGCGGTCGGCGGGCCCGACCCGCTGGGGAAGATCGTCGATCTCCGCGCGCGGATCCCTGATCTCGTCCGCCCAGTGCAAGGTGTGCAGGGTCAGGATTCCGGCTTCGGACCTCACCGCGACCAGATACTCCCGGTTGCGCATGACGAAGGTGGCGATACCCGCCTTGTCCGCACGCTCCAGAGCCTTCTGCAGCACGGCGTACACCTTCTCGTACTGCTCTCCCTTGGGCCCCAGGTAGTACGTCCTGTCGAAGAAGACCGGCTCGACGTCCGCGAGGTCGACGAAACCGGTCATCTCCAGCTCCCGGGAGCGGCCCGGGGCCATCTCCTCCAGTTCCCCGGGCTCCAGGATCACGTACTCGTCACCGGCGTCCAGGCCCTTGACGATCTCGTCCTGCGGCACCTCCTCGCCGGTGCGCTCATTCACGCGTTTGTTGCGCACCCGGTCGGACGTGCCCCGCTGAAGCTGACGGAACCGGATGGTGTGGCTGTCGGTAGCCGCGAACAACTGAACCGGCAG
Organism: Streptomyces sp. MUSC 14; assembly: GCF_001866675.1. Taxonomy (NCBI): domain Bacteria; kingdom Bacillati; phylum Actinomycetota; class Actinomycetes; order Kitasatosporales; family Streptomycetaceae; genus Streptomyces; species Streptomyces sp. MUSC 14. The sequence continues at coordinate 228,078 of NZ_MLYN01000028.1, read as the reverse complement.
GGACACCAGCCCGAAGGCGAGGACACCGTTCCACAGGGCGCGTGCCATGCCGCGGTCACCTCCGCGATGGTGGCTTGTGTCATGCAGGGCGACTGGACTGCGACAGGGCCACCAAGCAGGTGGCGGGCTGTGTTCCAGCGGGACGTGTGGCCCTCAGTGCCGTCTCCAGCGCGGTACGCAGGTCGTCGGACAGCGGCTCGCAGGCCGCCCAGGCGACGAGGCGTTCGGCGACCGTGCGGAGTGAGATGCCGGTGCGCTGGGCGACCACGGTGAGAACGTCGATGCCCTGGTCGGGGCGGAGTCCACCGACGGTGATGACCACACCGACGGCCTGGTCGACGACAGCATGCGAGACGACGGCCTCTTGCAGACGACAGATGTCCCACCGCAACTCGCTGATCCCGATCCGTAGATCATCCGACGCGGGCAGCGTGGTCGTTCTGCCGGGGAATGTGTGACCGCTGTGCGGGAAACTCATCGCAATCACGTTCCACAACTGGCCGACCGCTCCGGACTGGCGCGGTCGGAGTTTCGTACGGTGACGCTCACCCCCGTCGAGTACCCGCCGAACGCGTAAGTGTGCACTCCTCTTCAGTCCGGAATGGCCGAAGCGTCGTGGATGGGACGGCGGCTCCGGGGAACCCGTCGTCCAGAGCGGACTCCGGCACGAAGTGAGGAGGCCGTCGCGCAAGGCGGAGGAGAGGCGTCATGCCATCCGGATCGAGTGCCAAGCGGGAACGGCAGTACGAGCACATCAAGAAGAGCGCCGAGGACCGTGCCGAGTCGACGCGGCGGGCCGAGGAGATCGCCGCGCGCACGGTCAACAAGGAGCGGGCGAGGTCGGGCGAGTCGAAGACCGCGAGCAAGGTCTCGGTCCGTGACCCGAAATCGGCGTCGCAGCGCGGCGGGCAGCGCTTGCACAGCGGTACGGAAGGTCCCACCAAGGACCAGCTGCTCTACGAGGAGGCCAGGAAGCGCGACATCCACGGGCGCTCCTCGATGTCCAAGAGGGAGTTGGAGAACGCCCTCGGCCGTTGATGACTGGTGTACGGAGAACGGCGAGATGCCCGGGTCCGGCTGACCGGGCTCCTCGACGGGGAGGTGGCGACCATGCGGTCCGGTTCCGTCGCAAGCCCCTCGGGCGGCGGCGATCCTGCGGATCTGGAGGAATGGCTGCGCGGCATCGAGGTGCTCGCCAGTGCTTCCGAAGGCGTCGACACCCAGCAGGTCCCGGAGGCGCTGTGCCGGGCCTGCGTCCGTCTGCTGCCGGTCACCGGTGCCTCGGTGTCGATCTCCGGCGGCCCCATAGCACGGGCCATCTGGTGTGCCACCGGCCGTGTGGCGGCTCGGCTGGCGGAGGCGCAGTACACCCTCGGGGAGGGGCCCTGTCAGGCTGCGCTCGGTACGGCCGGCCCGGTGCTGGCCGCGGACCTCGCCGAAGAGCCGGACAGCAGGCGGTGGCCCGTCTTCGCCCATGAGGCCGTCGGGCTGGGGGTCCGCGCGGTGTTCTCCCTGCCGCTGGGAACGGACGAGGCGGCGATCGGGACCCTCGACATGTACCGTGACCGGCCCGGAGGGCTGTCGGCGAGTCAACTGGGCATCGCGCTGCGGGCGCGGGACGCGATCACGCTCGCCCTCATGAATCTGCTTCCCGAGCACGGCTCCGAGCGGGTGCCGGAAGACGAGGGAGCGTCATGGATGAGGGCTTCGCAGGCCGAGCACAGCGAGGTGTACCAGGCCATGGGCATCGTGATGGTGCAACTCCGTGCGGATCCCGCGGAAGCTCTCGACCGGATGCGGGCGCGCGCCTTCGTCCAGGGGCGTACGGTCACGGAGGTGGCTCGCGACGTGGTCGCCCGGAGGTCCGGCTTCCGGCCCGAGTGAAGGCCTGCACGTCACCGGAGCGAGGGTCGGCCGGAGACTTCCGCGCCGGGTCGCCGAGTGGAGCGCCCGACGCGCATGGTGCTCACGAACGTCCGGATCCTTGGGACAGGGGGCGTCGAGCCCGGCCCTTGCGGGTGCGGTGCTGCGAGGGGCTGTCGGGGGTGCGTGTCCGTGCCACGGCTGCCGTGAGCTGCCGTTGGACCGGGTCCGGCAGGGGTACGCCCTGCACGGTAGTGACGACCTCCCTGGCCAGGCGGTGCAGCTTGATGTTGGTGTTCTGGGATGCCGTGACCAGTACGTCCCAGGCCGTGTCGGGGTCCAGGCCGAAGGAGGCCATGAGGATGCCGCGGGCCAGGTCGATCTCGGGGCGGGTGTGCAGGGCGCGCCGGAGCTGGATGACCTCGGTTCGCAGGAGGTTCTCGTCGGTGTCCTCGCACGGCGCCCCGGGTTTCCGGGCGGGGGAGAAGAGGGTGTGGGTGTCGGTGTAGGTCAGCAGGCGCTGAGCGGCGGGACTGGCAGCGGTGACGGTGACCGTCTTGCCCGCCGCGAGCGCGTCGCGGCGGGCGGTCAGGAGCACGTTGAGTGCGGAGCAGTCCGCGAGGTCCAGTTCGCCGAGGTCCAGGTCCACGCCTTCTTCGGAACGTGCGAGGGCGTCGTCCAGGGCGCGGCGGAGACTCTGGCTGTTGTCGAGACAGAACTCTCCGGTGACGGTGACGGCCACGCGGATGCCGCTCGGCCCCGCGTGTGCCAGCAGGGTTCTGACGGGCGGCGGCGTGCGGGCGGTGCCATCGTCGGCGGCTGTCGTGTCCCAGGCCGGTAGCGTCATGCTCGCCTCCTCCGGTTTCACCGGATGTCTCTCTTCAGGCTCACCCGGTCCCCGTAACACGTCAAGCCCTGCACGAATCAATGTTCGTGTTTTGGATCGCGCGAACAAGCGGTCGTAGCATGGTGGCCATGATGGAAGTCCACGGAGTGCCCGAGCCGCACAACGGGTGAACGTTTCTGACCAACCACGCGCGCGTGGTTGGTCAGCATCGCCGACAACCGCAACGCGCGCGTCCGCGACATCGCAGCGCGTTGCCGGCTCACGGAGCGTGCCGTGCAGAAGATCATCGCGGACCTGGAGCAGACCGGGTACCTCTCCCACACCCGCAGCGGCCGGACCAATCACTACAGCATCGACCCGGGCAAGGTCCTGCGTCATCCGGCCGAGGCCGGCCTGACGGTGGCGTCCCTGCTGTCGATACTGCTCAGGGACGAGGCCGACCGCCAAGGCAGCGGCGACAACATCCGGCACGGGTCGTGAACAGCCCCGAATGCCCTACGCGCGCAGCCGCGCACCGAGCTCCGACAGATGCTGCTCGATCGTCGGTATCGCGTGCGGTGCGAGTGCGGCGACGGCCATTGCGGTGGCGACGCCGGCCCAGGCGATGGGGCCGAGGGGGGTGCAGCCGAAGAACTGGCTGACCCCCGGCGTTTCGATCAGGACCGCCAGTGCGGCGGCTGAGCCGAGGGCGGTCAGCAGCACCAGTGGGCTGTGCCGGCGCCCGATGACGGTTTGGGTGAGCTGGGCGCCCACCACCCCGCACAGCGCCATTGTGCTGGTTCGCCGAGCGGAACCGGGTGTGACCGTGCCGATCAGCCAGGCGGTGGTCGCGCCGAGCGTGGTGACGATGCCTCGGTGCCTGATCTGCCGGGTCAGTGGATCGCCCAGCGCCGTGAGGCCCACGGGGGCGCTGTCAGTCAGGGCGGACTCGCCGTCCGGGCGCTCGTCGGCGGTCTCGTCCCTGGGCGTCACCGAGACCGCCATCGCCGGGAACATGTCGGTGAGCAGGTTGACCAGCAGCATCTGGCGGGTGGACAGCGGCGAGGAGCCGGACAGCAGTGTGCCGAGCACCGAGAAGCCGATCTCGCCGGCGTTGCCGCCGATCAGGACGCTGATCGCGTCCGCCACGCTGCGCCACAGCGCGCGGCCCTCGGCGACGGCGGCGACCAGCATGGACAGGTCATCGCTGGTGATCACCAGATCGGCCGCGTTGCGCGCCGCGGCCGAACCGCGTACCGCGATGCCGACGCCGATGTCGGCGGCGCGGATGGCGGCGGCGTCGTTGGCGCCGTCCCCGACCATGGCCACGACCCGACCGGCCTCCTGGAGTGCCTCCACCACGTGCAGCTTCTGCTCTGGAGCGACTCGGGCCACCACGCCGCAGTCACGCAGCAGGCGTGCCCTTCCGGCCCGGTCCTGGGCGGCCAGCTCCTCGCCCGTGACAACTGTTACGTCGTCGGGCCAGCCGAGCTGGACGGCGATCGCGCGGGCGGTCTGCGGATGGTCGCCGGTGAGCATGACCGGTCGTACGCCGGCCTCGCGCAGATCGGCGACCAGCGGCGCGGAGCTGGGGCGCGCGGTGTCGGCCAGGGCGATGAAGCCGAGCAGTTCCATGTCTGCCGGTGGTCGGCCCAGTGCCTCGTCGGTCTCCTCGCGGGGCTTCAGCCGATCGCGGGCGACGGCCAGCACCCGCAGGCCCTGGGCGGCCAGCCTCTGCGCGGTGGTGTTGCCGTCGGTGTCCCTACAGCCAGGCAGAACGACCTCTGGAGCGCCTTTCGTCCTCGTCGGTGCCGACAGCGGCGGCGTATCCGCGGCTGGCCTCGAAGGGCTGCACCTCCACGGGTGTCCACGGTGACTCCGGAGGAGCCGCGGTGAGGATCGCCTCGTCGGTGGAGTGGGCGTGGATGCCCGCCTCCTGTTCGGGGGTTCGGCAGGTCAGCGCGGCGGCGCGGAGCAGTGGTGCCGCCTCGGTGGCGTCGGCCGGGTGTTCGGTGCCGTCGGCGGTTGCGGTCCGCACCACACGGAGCCGGTTTTCGGTCAGTGTGCCGGTCTTGTCGAAGCAGATGGTGTCCATTCGGCCGAGCGCCTCCAGCGCGCGCGGGGTGCGGACCAGAATGCCGATCCGGCTGAGCCGGCGGGTCGCGGCCAGTTGTGCGACGGTGGCGACCAGCGGCAGGCCCTCGGGGACGGCGGCCACCGTGACCGCCAGCCCGCCGCGAACCGCCTGCCGTACAGGTCGGCCGCGCATCAGCGACAGCCCGGTCACGGCGGCACCGCCGAGCAGCGTGAACGGCAGCATCTGGCTGGTCAGTTCGTGCAACCGGGCCTGTACTCCGGGGGCGGGCTGGGCGCGCGAGGCCAGATGTGCCGCCCGGCCGGCCTCGGTCTCCTCATCAGTGCCTACCACTACGGCGCGGCCGTGGCCTGCGACCACTGTCGTGCCTTCGAAGACCATGCAGTGGCGATCGGCCACCGCGGCCTGGGGCGTGGCGTCGACCTGTTTGGTGGTCGGCACCGACTCACCGGTCAGAGAGGACTCGTCGACCTCCAGGTCGTCCGCGGCCAGGAGCCGGGCATCGGCCGGCACCACATCGCCCGTGTAGAGCTCGATCACCTCACCAGCTGTCAGCCGCCTGGCTTCCACCGTCTTGGTCTTGGACTTGGCTGCGTCCAAGTCCACTATTCGACGGGCCTGTTGACGCTGCTCCACACGGAGCCCGGAGAGCGCTCGCTCGGCCCGCAGCCGCTGCACGCCCCCCACCAGCGCGTTCACGCCCATCGCCCCGAGCACCATCGCCGCGTCGACGGTGGACCCGAGCATGGCGGAGGCCATCACCCCGACCAGAAGCAGCGGAGTGAGCGGGTCGTGCAGTTCACCGCGCACCGCAGCGACCAGACGGACCGTCAGACGGACGGGGGTGAAAACCGGGAGGCGCGTCACGCGACCGAGGGTCTCCTTGAGAGGCCGCAGCGCACTCGGGTGTGCCGCCCGGGCGCGGGCTCTGAGCCGGGCCAGCGCCTCCTTCGGCTGTAGGGCGTGCCAGGGCACCCGGGGCAGCGGGTGTGGCGCGCTGTCCGTGCTCACGCGCAGGGCCGCGCGCCAGCCGGAGACGAGTGAGGCCGCGGCGGCCGCGTTGACCGGACTGAGCCGGAATCCGAGCGGGAAGGTGATGCGTTTCGAGCGTGTCCCCCGCGTGACCACCAGCAGTCCGGCGAGGGCCGCGCCCGCCTCGGCGAAGATCTTGGAGTGCTTGCCGACGGCCCTTGCGGCCGGGATCGCATCCAGCAGCCGCCACGCCCCCGTCAACCCGTGCAGCAGCAGCGCGTCCGCGCCCCATACCACCGCGCTACGGTCGTCGGTGAGCGAGACCGCGATGTCGCTGCGCAGCAGACCGGTGAGCACCTCGTGGTTCTCGTCGCTCAGCTGCTGCTCCACCGAAGCGTCCCCGCTCATCACGTGAGCCAGCGTCAGCACGACCCGGCCGTCGCGCTGGAGCTCTTTGACCACCTCGGCCAACGGGCGCTCGGCGCTGACGAGTTCGTCCGCCAACGCGCCGAAGTCGCCGAGCGAGCCGTCGTCCAGCACGACGACGTGCAGACCCGCCCGGCGGGCGGCGTCCAGGGCGGCTTCGGCCAGCGGGGCGATCTCCCATCCGACGAGGACGGTGCCGATGTCCCTTTCCGGCCTCCGAGGCGATCATCAGCCCGGTTCCCGGTTCGTCCTGGCCCGGCACGGGGCGCAGCTCAAGTTCCGCGTCCGAGTCCAGGGCTGCTGTCGCGGCCTGCCACAGCCGGTCGTGGTCCCAGTCGGCCACATTCGGGTTGACGTCCAGGACCGTACGCCGGGTGCTGCGCAACGCCTCCGGATGGAGCACCACAGTGTCGACGAGTTCCAGTTGCCTCAGCCTGTCGAGGTTGCAGATCAGGACGCCCCTGACGGTAAGCGAGCGAGAGTTCCTCCGCAGGTCAGGCAGTACGGATCGGAGAGGACGATCTCGAAGTGCGGCGGCCCCAGCCGGGTTGGCCTGATCAATTTCTGTGAGAGGTGATGTCAGTTGCCGATGGCGTGGGAATCCCACCTGCGACTGGCTGGAGCTCGCTGGCGGCCCAGGTGGCGAGGAGTTGCAGGGCGTCGTGGTCGGATGTGCCGGGGGCGGCGCTGTAGGCGGTGAGGGTCAGGCCGGGCTGAGCCGGTAGTTCCATGGCGTCGAAGTCGAGGGTGATGTCGCCGACGGCGGGGTGGTGAAAGGCTTTGCGGCCGGTGTGGTGCAGGCGCACGTTGTGCTTGGCCCAGGCCGTGCGGAACTCTTCGCTCCGGGTGACGAGTTCGCCGATCAGGCCGGTCAGTTCGGTGTCGTGCGGGGCTCGGCCGACTTCCGTGCGCAGCAGGGCGACGGTGGTGTTGACACCCACCTCCCAGCTGGGGAAGAAGTCGCGGCCGGCGGGGGTGAGGAACTGGGCGCGGGCGATGTTGGTGGTCCGGGCGGTGAGGTCGGGGAACAGAGGGGCGTAGAGGGCTCGGCCGAGGGGGTTGGTGGCGAGAATGTCGAGTCGGCCGTTGCGGATGAAGGCCGGGGAGTCGGTCATGGACGCCAGGACGCGCAGGATGCTGTCCGGCAGGACTCCGGCGGGGCGCCGGGTGCGGCGGGCGGGGCGTTTGGCGGCAGCGCGGGCCAGGTCGAACAGGTGGGCACGTTCGGCGTCGTCAAGGTGGAGGGCGTTCGCGACCGCGTCGAGGACCTCTTCGGAGGCCCCGGCGAGGCGGCCGCGTTCGAGCCGGACGTAGTAGTCGATGCTGACGCCGGCGAGCAGGGCGACCTCCTCGCGGCGCAGGCCGGGCACGCGCCGGTTGCCGCCGTAGGCGGGCAACCCGGCCTGCTGCGGGGTGATCTTGGCGCGGCGGGAGGCCAGGAATTCGCGGATGTCGCTCTCGGTGCTCATGTCTTCCACGCTAAGCCGGACGGCGCAGACGCGGGGGGTCCTGTCAGTACCTGTAACCCCAGGCCCTTCTCCACCTGATTGACCTGCCGTTTCCTCGATACCAGAAGCCGTTGGCGCCGCCGGGAACTGACCGGCACGCGGGCTACGGCGGCTGCCGTGGAAAACGGCCCGGCACACCGTGGAACCGGCCCGGTCCACCCGTTCGATCAAGGAGTCACCCCTCATGCCGAAGCAGTCCGCACCCCGGGAGATGGCCGGGATCGCCCCGAAGCTGGTCGAGGTCACCGACGAGGTCCTCTTCGGTGACGTGTGGGAGCGTCCGGGGCTGTCGCCGCGTGACCGCAGCCTGGTGACCGTCACGACGCTGGCGGCGCTGTACCGGACCGAGCAGCTGGGATACCACCTCGGCGTCGCCCTGGACAACGGGCTGAGCATGGAGGAGCTGTCCGAGGCGATCACGCACCTGGCCTTCTACGCCGGCTGGCCCAACGCCATGACCGCGGTCAACCAGCTGAAGAAGATCGCCGACCAGCGCGGCGTCCGACCCACCACCTGACCGGCAGCCACAGCCACCCCCTACACCCTGCCGGCCCGGCCCAGCGCGGCAGGACCCTACCGAAGGAGATGTGAGATGGAGATCGTCAAGCGGCCCGCGACCGTGAAGCTGCCCGAGCAGTGGTTCACCGGCGACGCCTGGGCGGATGTGATCTACCGGGGCGAGGGGGAGTCCCGGGCCAGGGCGAACATGGTCCGCTTCGCACCCGGCGCCCGCACTGCCTGGCACAGCCACGGTCTGGGCCAGGCCCTGTACGTCGTCGAGGGCATCGCCCTGGTCCAGTCCCGCGACGGCGAGATCGTCCAGGCCCACCCGGGCGAGGTCATCTGGACCCCGGCCGGTGAGGAGCACTGGCACGGCGCCGCCCCGGACCAGTTCATGGCCCACATCGCCCTGTGGGAGACCGACGACGTCGCCTGGCTCGACCACGTCACCGACGCCGAGTACGCCGGCCCACGGGTCCTGGCACGCGACCTCGCCTGAACCACCCTCCCCCACTCCCCACCCTCGCACCCGAAGGACACCGTCATGCTCGGAGCCGTCATCCACGCTCCCGGGGACGTCCGCGTCGAGGAGCGCGACACCCCGAAGATCATCCATCCGACCGACGCGGTCATCCGCACCGTGGCCGCCTGCGTGTGCGGCTCGGACCTGTGGGACTACCGCGGCATCAACCCGGTCACCGCCCCGACCCCGATGGGGCACGAGTACGTCGGCGTCGTCGAACGGGTCGGCGAGCAGGTCACCACGATCAAGCCCGGCCAGTTCGTCATCGGCTCGTTCTTCGCCTCCGACAACACCTGCGAGATCTGCCGGGCCGGCTACCAGTCCTCGTGCGTACACCGCGAATACGTGGGCGCCGGCGGCGCCCAGGCCGAACGGCTGCGTGTCCCGCTCGCGGACGGCACTCTGGTGGCCACCCCCGAGGACCCTGCCGAGGACCTGATCCCGAGCCTGCTCGCCGCCTCCGACGTACTCGGCACCGGCTGGTTCGGCGCGGTCGCCGCCGAGGCCGGCCCCGGCAAGGCCGTCGCGGTCGTCGGCGACGGCGCGGTGGGCCTGCTCGCCGTGCTCGCCGCCAAGCAGCTGGGCGCGGAGCGGATCATCGCGATGAGCCGCCACGAGGACCGGCAGAGACTCGCCCTGGAGTTCGGCGCGACCGACATCGTCACCGAGCGCGGCGACGCGGGAGTGGCCCAGGTCAAGGAACTCACCGCCGGGCTGGGCGCGCACTCGGTCGTCGAGGCGGTCGGCACCCAGGAGTCGATGATGCAGGCCATCCGCTCCACCCGCCCCGGCGGGCACGTCGGCTACGTCGGCGTCGCCCACGGCGTGCAGCTGCCCGGCGAGGAACTGTTCTACTCCCACGTCCACCTGCACGGCGGCCCCGCCCCGGTCCGCCGCTTCCTGCCCCAGCTGATCGACCTCATCTGGAACCGGACCATCGACCCCGGCAAGGTCTTCGATTTCATCCTCCCTCTCGACCAGGCCGCCGAGGCCTACAAGGCCATGGACGAGCGCCGCGCCATCAAGGCCCTGCTGCTCCCCTGACCCGCTGGACGAGTTCACGACGCACACTTGTGACGTGGCCACGACGCGCATTTCAGACCCGGCCCGGCGAGCGCGGGAGGCCACTGGTCACTGCTGTGAGGCGTCACCGTGCTGTCCCGCTGGTCGTATCGCCGACCGCACCTCGCCGGACTGCCCGCTGCGCTGCTGGTGCTCGTTCGGCGGTCGGCGGCCTCGCCGCACTCCTCGTCGGCACGCTCGGACCGCTGCCCGACATGTACAAACCCGTCTGGTTCACCGACAAACAGAACGTGGCCATCGCCGAAGTCGTCGCCGCGCACGCCGCCGGTCTCCTCCTCCGGAGCCGCATACCGAGGCTCTGACTGCGAGAGCAGCCGACCGCAGAGCCACCCAACGGGCCGAAGCCAGAGCCGCACTGGCGACGCACTCAGCGCACCGCATGGCCTGATGGCGCGGTGCCTGGGTGCGGCGCACCATGGGGCTGGGAGGGGCCGTCGCTCCTGGGGAGAAGGCCATGGTGGCAACGAATGCTCTGGCGGAGTATCGCCGCAGGCGTGACTTCACGAAGACTGCGGAGCCCAAGGGCGGCCGGGGCGGCCGGGGCAACTCTGGCTTCGTCGTGCAGATTCACGATGCCAGCACGCTGCACTTCGACTTCCGGCTGGAAGTGGGGGGCGCATTGAAGTCGTGGGCCGTTCCCAAGGGGCCGTCTCTCGATCCACATGACAAGCGTCTCGCGATGCCGACCGAGGATCATCCGCTGGAGTACCGGGACTTCGAAGGTGTGATAGCCGAGCGCGAGTACGGCGCAGGCACGGTCATCATCTGGGACGAGGGCACCTACCGGAACCTCACCACCGACCGTCGCGGCCACGAGGTCGTCTTCGCCGACGCCCTGGACGAAGGCCACGCCTCCTTCTGGCTCGACGGCTCCAAACTCCACGGCGGCTTCGCACTCACCCGCACGCGCCTGGGCGGCGGCCATCGCGAAGCCTGGCTGCTGGTGAAGCACGACGACCGGCGTGCCTCCGCACAGGGCACACCCGATCCCCGCAGGGCGCGGTCGGCCCGCAGCGGGCGCACGCTCAGGCAGCTCGCCGCCCAGGCCCAGGGGGACGGCCCGTGACGAGCGACCTCCTCGACCGGCTGCCGGAGCCACAGCGGGGTCTGCTGCGCAGCGCGCCCAGCACGCGATCGGCGGTTCCTCCGATGCTGGCCGTGCTGAGCGGCCGACGTACCTTCCAGGACGGCCGGCTCCTCGAACGGAAGCCGGACGGCGTTCGCGCCCTCGCTGTGCGCCATGCGGGCGGGGTGCGGCTGCTCTCCCGCAGCGGCAGGGCTCTGAACGCCACCTGCCCGGAACTCGTGGACGCCCTGACCGAGCAGCGTTGCCAGGACTTCACGGTGGACGGCGAGATCGTCGCGATGCGGCGTGGCCGCACCGACTTCTCCCTGCTGCAGCAGCGCATGGGACTCACCAGGCCCGCAGCCGTGCGCGCCAGCGGTGTTTCGGTCCAGTACTACCTGTTCGACCTCCTGTGCCTCGACGGCCGTGACATCACCCGGCTTGGCTTGCGGACCCGCAAGAGCCTGCTGCGCGATGCCCTGGAGTTCCGGGTCCCGATGCGGTTCACCCCGCACCGCCGGCACGGCGGCCAGGAACTGCTTGATCAGGCATGCGCCCGCGGCTGGGAGGGGCTGATCGCCAAACGCGCCGATGCGGCCTACGTCCACAAGCGCTCCAACAGCTGGCTGAAGCTCAGGTGCAGCGCGGCCCAGGAGTTCGTCACCGGTGGCTTCACCGAACCTGAGGGCAGCCGTATCGGCTTCGGAGCCCTGCTGGTGGGCTACCACCGGAACGACCGGCTGCGCTACGCGGGCAAGGTAGGCACCGGATACGACACCACCACCCTGCGCGAGCTGCGCCGCCGCATCGACGAGCTCCGGGGACCCCGCTCACCGTTCGACGACGAAGTACGGGAACGGGCGGCGCACTGGGTGCGCCCGGAGCTGGTGGCCCAGATCGACTTCACCGAGTGGACCCGGGCCGGTCGGCCGCGCCACCCGCGCTTCCTCGGCCTGCGCGATGACAAAACCGCCGACGAGGTGGTCCGGGAGCAGCCGACCGGAGGATCGTTGTTGGCGACGACATGCGCAGGTCATGGATCTGCGCACCGAACGGGTGGCGCACTCCCACTTCGCTGTACCGAAAGCCGTCAGGACGAATCGATCCCCGCACCTCGCATTGGGCTTTGCCACTGCGATGCGCGATTCAATCGAGATTGGTCAGCCGGCCGGTGGTCGGGATCGGCGTGGTAGGCAGCGAGGGCGGTGCCCAGTTCGAGGTCGTGTCTCTCGGGCTTGCGACGGGGGTGCCCATACCGGCGCCGACAGGACCACGAAGGCGGCAGCGAGGGCAGGCCATGACGCTGTCGACGGAGCACTCGGGCAGGCGCTGGACGAAGACCACCACTGTGTACCTCAGGTCTGCCGGAGGTGCCTCGGGATGACGCTGGAGCACGACACACAGACATGAGGGGAGTCTCGGGCGTCGAGGTCGGAGCGGGACTGGACGCAGCTCGCCCCGCGGCCCATGGTGGGAGGCAGCCGCGGGGCGATACTTACGGGTCAGCTGTGTCGCACTGTTCTTCCGGGTCCGGTACGTCGGCTCAGCAGCCGAAGTCGACCAGGTTGAACGTCGCGTAGTGGTCGGAGGTGTAGTAGTCCTCCTGGGACTGCTCGCCGGTGACGATGCGCCGGGCGCCGCGCGTGGGCGCACCGGGCGTGATCACGGTGTACTCGTGGTAGTACCCGGACGACTGGCTGGGCAGGACGCCTTCACGGTTGGTGAAGACGACGCCGTCCTGCGAGTACGGGAACGGGCCGCCCTGGGCGATCAGGTCCAGGGTGTCGTGGGCCTGCGACGGCAGGGCGCTGTAGCAGATGCTGCCGACCGAGTCGGCCGCGGCGTTCGCCGAGGTGGCGGTGACGGTGCCGCCGACGACGAGGGCGGACAGGAGCGCGGCTGCGGCGCCGATGCGCGTGGTGCGTGGGGGGAATCTCATGCCCCCATGATGACGCGCGTAGACGTTGGCATGTCAACGACAACGTTGAAGATTTTCCCTTCAAGTCCATTGAGTTTTCAGAAAGTTAACCTGCCGTCCTGCGTCCCCACGCGGTCCCCACCAGCACCAGCGCGCCCCCTGCCAGGCCGAGCGCGCCGAGCCGTTCGCCGCCGAGCGCAATGCCGGTCGCGGCCGCCCACAACGGTTCGGTGCCGAGCAGCAGCCCGACCCGCGAGGGGGACGTACGGCGCACCGCCCACATCTGCACGAAGAAGGCGAACACCGTGCACAGCACGGCCAGGAACAGCAGCCCGGCCCAGTCCCGGGCGCCGAGGTCCGCCGCGACCGTCCACGGCGCCGGGGTGCCGGAGAGGGCCGACAGCAGAGCGAAGACGGCGACGGACGCGCCGAGTTGGACCGTGGTGAGCGGCAGCGCGTCCGCTCCCTGGACGGCCCTGATACGGGACATCGCGAGCACGTGCACGGTGCGGGCGAGCGCGGCGAGCAGCATCAGCAGGTCGCCGGAGGAGGGCCGGGTGAAGCCGCCGCCCTGGGTGAGCAGGACGACGCCGAGGACCGACAGCAGCGCCGCGCCGAGGAAGGCCGGGGTGGGCCGGGTGCGGGTGACGGCGGCCTCGGCGAGCGGGGTGAAGATCATGGTGAGGCTGATGACCAGGCCGGCGTTGGTCGCCGAGGTGTGGACGACGCCGTAGGTCTCCAGCAGGAAGATCCCGCTGAGGATCAGCCCGAGCAGGGCCGCGCCGCGCCACTGGGCGCCAGTGAGCGCGCGCAGGGCACGGCGGCCGGTGACGGCCAGGACGGGAACGGCGAGCGCGAAGCGCAGCACGAGGACCGCGAGCACCGTACGGGCGGTGACGATGTCCTTCGCGGCGAGATAGCTGGCGCCCCAGCAGACCGCGACGAGCAGGACGGGCAGGTCGGTGTGCCAGGCACGGCGGGGCGTGGCGGCGGCGCCCGGTACGGCGATCGAGGACATGCGGGCGGCTCTCCCGGTCTCCGGTGGGGTGCGGAGACGTCGGCGGCTCGCACGGGGCGGGCTCACCGTACCGGCGGCGACGATCTTCGGCCAGGGGTTTGCCGGCCGGCGGGGCCGGGGCCGGCCTCAGGCGTCCTCGGGGAGGTCGTAGGAGCCGTACTCCGGGTCGCCCGCCAGGTCGTAGGTCTGGAGGGAGACACCCGAGCCGGTGACACGGCCGCCGGTGTGCCGGAAGCGGGTGGGGGCCGTGCCGTCCGGGAACAGCCGGCGGCCGGAGCCGAGGACGACCGGGAAGGTCAGCAGGTGCAGGGTGTCGAGGAGGCGCAGGTCGATGAGGGAGCGTACGAGGGCGCCGCTGCCGTGCACCTGGAGTTCGCCCTCGGTGCGCTCCTTGAGGGCCTGGACCTCCTTGGCGAGGTCGCCGGCGAGCACCGTGGTGCCGGACCACCCGGGATCCCGGAGGGTGGCGGAGACGACGTACTTGGGCAGGGTGTTGAGACGGGAGGCGAAGGGGTTGGCCGGATCGGTCACCCGCGGCCAGTAGGCGGCGAAGATGTCGTACGTACGACGGCCGAGCAGAAAGGCGTCGGCGCGCTCGAAGACCCCGCTGACGAAGCGGCCGGAGTCGTCGTCGCCGAGCGGAAAGCTCCAGCCGCCCTGCGTGAAGCCGTCCCGGGTGTCCTCGCCGGGGCCGCCCGGGCCCTGGTAGACGCCGTCGAAAGTGACGAAGAGAGTGGAGACGAGCTTGCCCATGAGGGGTGCCTTCTTCCGGGTGCGGGGTCCGCTGTCACCACTACGGACCCCGCCGGCCCCCGGAACTCATCGGTTCAGCCCGCGTGCGTGGAGAACAGTCCGCCGGTCGGGCCCTGCTTGTCGCCGCCCTGGGCCTTCTTCAGGGCGTTGGCGAGGCTCTCGATGGTGAGGGACTGCAGGATCACCCGGCCGTTGCCCTCCAGGGTGGCCAGGGACAGGCCCTCGCCGCCGAAGACGGCGTTCATGAGTCCCTGGCGGTTGAGGCCGCCGATGCGCTGGACGCCGTACTGGATGCCTTCCTCGAAGGCGACCACGCAGCCGGTGTCGACCTCGATGCGGCCGCCGAAGTCGGCCGGGTTGAGGTCGATGAAGTTGCCCGCGCCGGCGATGATCACCGTGCCGTACCCGGTGAACTTCTCCAGGATGAAGCCCTCGCCGCCGCTCATGCCGGTGCGGCCGCCGGCGAAGGCGATGCCGAACTCGACGGTGGACTCGGCGGCCACGAAGGCGTCCTTCTCGGCGAACCACGCGCGCGTGCCGTCGAGTTCCAGCGCGCGCATCTCGCCCGGGAGGACGCCCGCGAAGCCGACCGTGCCCTGGCCGCCCTGGGAGGTGAAGTACTGGAACGCCAGCGACTCGCCCGCGAGCGCGCGCTGGCCCACCTGCATGGCGGTTCCCATGGCCTGGCGCAGCAGGCCGCCCATCCCGCCGCCGCCCGCGCCGCCCTGCCCCTGCTGGCCGCCGCTGCCGTTCGCGGACGGGCCGGACAGGCGCGTCTCCATGGTCACGTTCGCCGTCTTGAACAGGAACTTCCCGGCCTCGCAGTACACGGTCTGGCCGGGTTGCAGGTTGACGACCGCCATCTGCATGGCGTTGCCGACGATCTCTTGCTGAAGGGTCACGTCGGGAAGAACGCCGGAGGCGGGCCCGTAAGTTCCGGGCGGCCGGGATCGGGCCCGTACGGGTGACACGCGGGGCGCCCGGTGCTGTCCAGGCCGGGGCGCCCCACGCGCGCGGGGTGGGTCAGCCGCCCAGTTCCTGGTGGCGGGCGGCGAGCCGGGCCGCGCCGTCCTCCGTCAGGGAGCCGAACAGCCGCAGGCGGGAGATGCCGCCGTCGGGGAAGATGTCCACGCGTGCGTGCGTGCCGACGGCCGGGGCGGGCAGCACGAAGCGGTGGTCGGTGTCGGGCTGCAGGCGGGTGCGGGGAAGGATCTCCGTCCACTCGCCGTCCTCGCCGTCGCGCACGGAGACCGACGCCCAGCCGGCGCTGTTGCCCTTCAGATAGGCGGTGTCGATCTCGATCGCGCGGATCTGGGACTGGCCGGCCAGCTGGTAGCGGATCCAGTCGTTGCCCTGGTCACGGCGGCGGCGGGTCTCCCAGCCGTCGTCCATCTTGCGGGAGCGGCCCGGCTGGATCGTGTTGGTGGCCGGGGAGTAGAAGAGGTTGGAGGCGTCCTCGACCTGGCCGCCGTTCTCCAGCGCGACCACGTCGAAGGTGCCCAGCACCGACAGCCACGCGGGGTCCGGGACGACCTCGCCGTGCACGCGCAGGCGCGCGATGCCGCCGTCGGGGTGCTGGTTGACGCGCAGGTGCGTGAAGCGCTGCTCGACGGAGACGGCGAAGCCGTTCGCCGCGTGGCCGCCGACCGCGGTACGCGGGACGATCGTCGTCCACTTCACGTCGTCGCCGAGCAGTTCCTCGGGAGAGGGCGAGCCGGGGACGGACGCGGCCTCGACGGAGACGGCCTGCGGGTAGTTGCCGCGGAAGTGGGCGGTGTCGACGACGATCCCGCGGATCACGCCGGGCGCGCCGAGGCGGACCAGTGCCCAGTCGTGGTCGTCTGCGGTCGGCCACGGGTGCGCGGCGGAGACACCGCGCCGGCGACGGGTCTCCCAGCCGTCCATGATCTTGCCCTTGTGACCGAAGTGCTCGGGGTCGAACTCGGCCCGCTCGGGCACCAGCAGGTTCTCGCGCTGGGCGAAGAACTCGTCGTTGGCGGCGACCACGCCCGCGCCGAGCTGCCGGTCGGCGAGGTTGGCGTACTGGGTGAAGGGGAAGTCGGCGGTGCGGTAGTCCGCGTACGGGTCACCGCCCGCGTAGGGGTTCGCGTCGCCGGTGAAGCTGGAGGTCGCCGTCACGGTGATCAGGGGTTCCTTTCCGGGGGTGGGCGGGGGCGGGGTGGATCAGTGGGGGCGGGCGAGCAGGGTGCCCTTCGGTTCGGTGAACTCGCCGTCGTGGGCGATGCGTTCGCCACGCAGCCAGGTGGACTTCACGACGCCGTACAGGGTCTTGCCGGCGTAGGCGGTGACGCGGTTGCGGTGCTGGAGGGCGGCCGGGTCCACGGTGAAGGTCTCGTCCGGGGCGAGGACGGCGAAGTCGGCGTCGCGGCCGGCCTCGATGGCGCCCTTCCGGCCGAGGCCCGCCAGTGCGGCGGTCCGCGTGGACATCCAGCGCACGACGTCCTCCAGGCCGTGTCCACGCGCGCGTGCCGCCGTCCATACGGCGGACAGACTGAGCTGAAGGCCGGAGATGCCGCCCCAGGCGGTGGCGAAGTCGGCGGTCTTCAGGTCGGCGGTGGACGGCGAGTGGTCGGTGACGACGCAGTCGATGGTGCCGTCGGCCAGCGCCTCCCACAGCAGGTCCTGGTTGGCGGCCTCGCGGATGGGCGGGCAGCACTTGAACTCACTGGCGCCGTCGGGGACTTCCTCGGCGGTCAGGGTGAGGTAGTGGGGGCAGGTCTCCACGGTGATGCGGACGCCCTCGGCGCGGGCGGCGCGGATCAGGGGCAGCGCGTCGCTGGAGGACAGGTGCAGGACGTGCACGCGCGCGTGGAGCCGCTTGGCCTGTGCGACGAGGGTCGCGATGGCGGTGTCCTCGGCGTCGCGCGGGCGGGAGGCCAGGAAGTCGGTGTACTTCGGGCCGCCGTGCTGCGGGGCGGCGGCGAGGTGGTGGGGGTCCTCGGCGTGCACGATCAGCAGCCCGTCGAAGCCGGCGATCTCCGCCAGGGACCGGGCGAGCCGGTCCTGGTCGAGGTGCGGGAACTCGTCCACGCCGGACGGGGACAGGAACGCCTTGAAGCCGAAGACCCCGGCCTCGTGCAGCGGGCGCAGGTCCTTGACGTTGTCGGGCAGGGCTCCGCCCCAGAAACCGACGTCGATGTGCGCCTTGTCGCGGGCCACGTCCTGCTTCACCCTCAGGTGGTCCACGGTCGTGGTCGGCGGGAGGGAGTTCAGCGGCATGTCGATCAGCGTGGTGATGCCGCCGGCCGCCGCCGCGCGCGTGGCGGTCCAGAAGCCCTCCCACTCGGTGCGGCCGGGATCGTTGACGTGCACGTGGGTGTCGACCAGGCCGGGCAGCAGGACGTGGTCGCCGACGTCCTCCAGCCGGGCCCCGGCCGGAATCTCGGCGTCGTACGGCAGGACGGCCGTGATCGTCCCGGCGGACACGGTGACCGTGGCGGCCCGTGTCCCCTCCGGAGTGATGACGCGCGTCGAGCGCAGGACCAGTTCAGCGTCGGACACCCGAACCCCTCTCTGTACCGCCGTTTTTACGCCCAGGAAACGGGATTTACACCCACGTAACGGAATTCAACGTTCTGTTGAAGGAGTCTTCACTCCCGCTTCCGCGCCGTCAAGGGGGACACTTCCGGGCGGCACGCCATCGGCACCCCCTCTGGACGATTCCACAAAGCGGAATTAGAATTCCAGCAAGCAGAACGTAGCTACGTACAGGCGGGGAGTCAACCGACCGCCGGGTAGGCTTCTGCCCTCCCGCCAGTCCCGAAAGGAACGCGCCGTGCCGACGTCCAGCGCCAGCACCACCGACTCCGCCAAGTCCTCCGCCGGCGGCGGTGTCCAGTCCCTCGAGCGCGCCTTCGATCTGCTGGAGCGGATGGCGGACGCGGGCGGCGAGGTGGGCCTCAGCGAGCTGTCCGCGACCAGCGGGCTGCCGTTGCCGACCATCCACCGGCTCATGCGCACCCTCGTCGCCTGCGGCTACGTCCGCCAGCAGCCGAACCGGCGCTACGCCCTCGGCCCCCGCCTGATCCGGCTCGGCGAGTCGGCGTCCCGGCTGCTCGGCACGTGGGCGCGGCCGTACCTGGCGCGGCTGGTCGAGGAGACCGGCGAGACGGCGAACATGGCGCTGCTGGACGGCGACGAGATCGTGTACGTGGCACAGGTGCCGTCGAAGCACTCGATGCGGATGTTCACCGAGGTGGGCCGGCGGGTGCTCCCCCACTCCACCGGTGTCGGCAAGGCGCTGCTCGCCGGAGTACCGGACGACGAGGTGCGGGCGCTGCTCGCCCGGACCGGGATGCCGGCCGCGACCGAGAAGACGATCACCACGCCCGACGGGTTCCTGGCGGCGCTGGACGAGGTACGGCAGCTGGGGTACGCCGTCGACGACAACGAGCAGGAGATCGGGGTGCGGTGCCTCGCGGTGTCCGTACCGGACTCCCCGACGGCCGCGGCGATCTCCATCTCGGGACCGGCCGGCCGGGTGACCGAGGGCGCCACCGAGAAGATCGTGCCGGTGCTGCAGGGGATCGCACTGGAGCTGTCCCAGGCGCTGGCGAGTTCGGGCGCCTAGCGGACAGGGGGCCCGGCAACCGCGACTAGCCCCGCTGCGTCGGCCCCCCGAAGAGATCAACGGCCTCCCGCACGCCGTTGAGGCCCCTCGCCAGGGCGCTCACCGAGCCGATCGCGCCCGCGATCAGCAACAGGGAGCTGCGCAGGCGCGGGATCTCCGGTGTGCCGCCGGAGGCCATCGCCGCCAGGGCCGCCAGTTCGTCCTCCGCTATGGCCCGGTCGGGGAACTCGGAGGGCAGTAGGGCGAGTTCGCGACGCAACCGGGACACCGCGGTCCGCAGTTCCGTCACCCTCGGGTCCTCGTCGCTGCCGATCACTGGCCTCTGCCTCAAGCTCCGCAACACAGCCCTCCCCCTCGCACGCCGTCGTGCGCGGGTCAGTAAACGCCACCCCGCCCGGGAGCGCCACAGCGCCGACCGAAATTCAGCCCAAGGAAACGCGCCGTCGCCGCCCGCGTCAGGTATGCAGGACGCATGACGGACACGCATGACGAGGAGCGCGCGGAGGTCGCCGGGCTGGTGCTCGCCGCGGGCGGCGGGCGACGGCTCGGCGGGCGGCCGAAGGCGCTGCTGGAGCACCGGGGGCGGCCGCTGGTCGAGCACGCGGTGGGGGTGCTGCGCGCCGCCGGATGCCGGCGGATCCACGTGGTCCTGGGCGCCCGGGCGGACGAGGTCCGGGCACGGGCCGAGCTGAGCGGCTGCGTCCTCGTGGACAACCCCGACTGGGCCGAGGGCATGGGCTCCTCGCTGCGGGCCGGACTGGACTCGCTCGGCGGCACGGGGGCGCGCGCGGCCCTGGTGAGCCTCGTCGACCAGCCGGGCATCGGGGCGGCCGCGGCGGCCCGGGTGCTCGACGCCCACGAGGACGAGAAATCGCTGGTCTCGGCCGCCTACGCGGGGGTGCGCGGGCATCCCGTGCTGTTCGGATCGGCCCACTGGGCGGGCATCGCGCGGACGGCCACCGGGGACCGCGGGGCCCGCGCCTACCTGAAGGAACACGAGAGCGAGATCCGGCTGGTGGAGTGCGGGGACGTGGCCGAACCCTACGACATCGACACCGAGGCCGATCTGCGCCACCTTGAGTGAGCGCGGTGGCACCGAGAGCCACCTTCCCTCGACCCGGAGAATCTCGACGTCAACAAACCATTGAAGTTCCACGATGAGGAAACTAGTATCCACTGTTCAGAAGCGCCTGACCGCACAGCGGGCGCTGTTCGCCCTATTCGTGCCACTAGGCACCCGGTGCCACCGCTGAAGGAAGTGACAGCTCATGTCCGCACCAGCGCCGTCCCCGCTGGCCATCGTCGACGCCGAGCCCCTGCCCCGGCAGGAAGAGGTCCTCACGGACGCCGCGCTCGCCTTCGTGGCGGAGCTGCACCGGCGGTTCACCCCGCGCCGTGACGAACTCCTCGCCCGCCGGGCGGAGCGCCGCGCCGAGATCGCCCGCACCTGCACCCTCGACTTCCTCCCGGAGACGGCCGCCGTCCGCGCGGACGACTCCTGGAAGGTCGCCCCGGCCCCGGCCGCGCTGAACGACCGGCGCGTCGAGATCACCGGCCCGACCGACCGCAAGATGACCATCAACGCCCTCAACTCGGGCGCGAAGGTCTGGCTCGCCGACTTCGAGGACGCCTCCGCGCCCACCTGGGAGAACGTCGTCCTCGGTCAGGTCAACCTGGCCGACGCCTACACCCGCACCATCGACTTCACCGACCCGGCGTCGGGCAAGTCGTACGCCCTGCGCCCCGACGCGGAGCTGGCGACCGTCGTCATGCGCCCGCGCGGCTGGCACCTGACCGAGCGCCACCTGACCGACGCCGACGGCACGCCGGTGCCGGGCGCCCTCGTCGACTTCGGCCTGTACTTCTTCCACAACGCCCAGCGCCTGCTGGACCTCGGCAAGGGCCCGTACTTCTACCTGCCGAAGACCGAGTCGCACCTGGAGGCCCGCCTCTGGAACGACGTGTTCGTCTTCGCCCAGGACTACGTCGGCGTCCCGCAGGGCACGATCCGCGCGACCGTCCTGATCGAGACCATCACGGCCGCGTACGAGATGGAGGAGATCCTCTACGAACTGCGCGACCATGCCTCGGGGTTGAACGCCGGCCGCTGGGACTACCTGTTCTCCATCGTCAAGAACTTCCGTGACGGCGGCGCGAAGTTCGTCCTGCCGGACCGCAACGCCGTGACGATGACGGCCCCCTTCATGCGGGCGTACACCGAACTCCTGGTGCGCACCTGCCACAAGCGCGGCGCGCACGCGATCGGCGGCATGGCGGCGTTCATCCCGTCCCGGCGCGACGCCGAGGTCAACAAGGTGGCCTTCGAGAAGGTCCGCGCCGACAAGGACCGCGAGGCGAACGACGGTTTCGACGGCTCCTGGGTCGCCCACCCCGACCTCGTGCCGATCGCCATGGAGTCCTTCGACAAGGTCCTCGGCGACCGGCCGAACCAGAAGGACCGGCTGCGCGAGGACGTCCACGTCGAGGCCGCCGACCTGATCGCGATCGACTCGCTGGACGCGAAGCCGACGTACGCCGGTCTGGTCAACGCCGTTCAGGTGGGCATCCGTTACATCGAGGCCTGGCTGCGCGGCCTCGGCGCGGTCGCCATCTTCAACCTGATGGAGGACGCGGCCACCGCCGAGATCTCCCGCTCGCAGATCTGGCAGTGGATCAACGCGGGCGTCGAGTTCGAGAACGGCGACGCGGCCACGCCGGAACTGGCCCGCAAGGTCGCCGCGGAGGAACTGTCCGACATCCGCCAGGAGATCGGCGAGGAGGCCTTCGCCGCCGGGCACTGGCAGGAGGCGCACGACCTGCTGCTCAGGGTCTCCCTGGACGAGAACTACGCCGACTTCCTCACCCTGCCGGCGTACGAGCAGCTCCGGGGCTGAGCATGCCGGACGGCCGAGCGGTCCCGGGAGTCTTCCCGGGACCGCTCGCGCGTGTTCACCCCAGGTGGACCGACCAGTCCTGTGCCGCGGCCGGCTTGCCGTGCAGGTCGGGGACCTGCTTGAGCCAGGCCGGACGGCCCGCCCGGCTCTTCGCCGCGCGCAGCGCCTCCTCGGCGGCGAGCTGGTCGCGGCTCGGGAAGTCGGTGGGCAGCCACCGCGCCGACAGCCGCACCCGGGCGAGAAGGTGGTCGACGTAGGCGGCGCGGACGTCGTCGGGCGTCGCGAAGCCCGCGTCCTCGGCCAGCCAGGCGTCCGGGACCTCGGCCACGACGGCCCGCAGCAGCTCCTCGGTCACCCGGGGGGCCAGCTCGGCGTCGGCGGCCCGGACGTCGGGGCCGTAGTGGCCGAGGGCGTGATGGCGGAAGTCGTACTTCTTTCCCGGGTCGGTGGTGTCCCAGCGGTGGTGGAAGACGAGGGCGGCACCATGGTCGATCAGCCACAGGTGCGGCGCCACGGTGCCGAACGTGGGCCAGACCATCAGGTTGGAGCTGTGCACCGTACGGTCCACGTTGACCGTGAGCGCGTCCAGCCAGACGATCCGGCCCGCCTCCAGCGGGTCCACCGGGAAGACCCGCGCGATCTCGGGGGTGAGGTCGACGGCGCCCGGCAGATGGTCCATGCCGAGGTTCACCCCCGCGCTCGCGCCGTGCAGCTCCCGGACCTCCTGGTGGGGCTCGTCCGCGGCGATCGCCGGATCGAAGTGGACGAGGACCAGCTCCGGGAAGCGCAGGCCCAGCGCGCGGGCGAGTTCACCGACGATCACCTCGGCGACCAGCGCCTTGTGTCCCTGCGCGGAGCCGGTGAACTTGACGACGTACGTGCCGAGGTCGTCGGCCTCGACGACTGCGGGCACGGAGCCGCCGGACCGGAGGGGGGTCACGTATCGAACAGCAGTCACGTCACGCAGCACACCGCCAGCGTAAGCGCTCCGCCGGTGCGGCGGTTCTCCGGTCGCGGGCCGACCGTCGACCACGGAGCCGTCAGTAGTGGCTGTTCATCGCGGCGCGGACCTCGGCGAGCGTGGCGTCGGCCACCGCGCGGGCACGCTCGTTGCCCTCGCGCAGGGTCCGCCGGAGGAAGGCACGGTCCTGCGCGTACGCGCTGCGGCGGGCCCGGATCGGCGCCAGGTACTCGTTGACCGCCTCGGTCACGGTCCTCTTCAGCGCGGCGGCCCCCGCGGCGCCGATCTCCTCGGCCACCTCCTCGGGCGTGCGGTTCTGGCACAGGGCGGCCAGCAGCAGGAGGGAGGACACCTCGGGGCGGTGCGCCGGGTCGTAGGTGATGTGCCGCTCGGAGTCCGTCCTGGCCCCCTTGAGCAGACGCGCGGTCTCGTCGGCGTCGGCCGCCAGCGTGATGGCGTTACGGCGGCTCTTGCTCATCTTGGTGCCGTCGGTGCCGAGGAGCAGCGGGGCGTCGGAGAGCAGCGCGTCGGGCTGCGGGAAGACCGCAGTGCCGTTGCCGTAGCGGTCGTTGAAGCGGCGGGCGATGGTGCGGGTGACCTCCAGGTGCGGGAGCTGGTCCTGGCCGACCGGCACCAGGTTGCCCTTGCAGAAGAGGATGTCGGCGGCCTGGTGGACGGGGTAGGTGAACATCAGGCCGCTGACGGCGGACTGGCGCGAGTGGGCGATCTCGTCCTTGACCGTGGGGTTGCGGTTCAGCTCGGCGACGGACACGAGGCTGAGGAAGGGCAGCATCAGCTGGTTGAGGGCGGGGACGGCACTGTGCGTGAAGACCGTGCTGCGCTGCGGGTCCACGCCGATGGCCAGGTAGTCCAGGACGAGGTCCTCGACGTGCCCGGTCAGGTTGTCGGCGACGTCGCGGTCGGTCAGGACCTGGTAGTCCGCGATGATCACGTACGTCTCGACGCCGAGGTCCTGGAGGCGTACGCGGTTGTGCAGCGTGCCGAAGTAGTGCCCCAGGTGCAGCCGGCCGGTGGGGCGGTCGCCGGTCAGCATGCGGAACTGTCCGGGGTCCTTGCGGAGGAGCTCCTCCAGCACCGCGCTGCGGGCCTGCGCGGCGGACGTCCCGAGCGAGTCGGCGGAGGAGTCTGCGGCGGCGTCGGAGCCGGCGGCCTGGGGCGTGGTGTTCACAACGTCTCCTGGTGAGTCGGTCTCGGCCGTCGGTGTGGCACGAGCCCTGGTCCAGGGGACGAGAAAGGGCCGTCCAATCCGAACGGCCCGGTACGCATGCGAGTCGGCCGCTCCTACGCGGAGCGCCACCAGCTCAGACATGCCGAAAGATGCATGCGCACAGCATAGCCTCGCCGCCGGGAATCCGGGGACGCTTCGACGGGGAGCGAGCGACGGGACCCACCGCTCAGGCCCCAACACTCACCCCCCGGCCAGCGGATTCGGCAGCGGCAGGTAGCGGGCGGCGGCGCCGTTCGCACCGGTCCAGCGCAGGAGCAGGTTGGTCTTGCCGGGCAGGGTGGGTGAGGAGAGCAGGGCGGGGATCTCCGGCAGGTCGTGACGGGCGAGTTCGCGGCGGGCGGCGGGCCAGGGGTCGAGGCCGGGGTGGTGCTCGGCGAGGGCCGCGGCGATCTCGGTGAGGTGGTTCACCACCAGGCAGTACACCAGCCGTTCCCAGCCCGCGGCCCGGGTCACCTCCGGCAGCAGCTTGACGCCCTCGGCGTCCCGGAACAGCGCGGCCACGGGAAGCCCGGCCGCGTCCACGGCGACGAGGGTGTTCTGGAGGTGGGCCTCGACGACGACGCCGTGCGCGTCGAAGGCGGTGAGCACGGGCGGCACGACCTGGCGCAGATACGCCTGCCACCAGGCGGCCGGGTCGGCCGCGGCGGCCGGCGGGCTGCCGTCGAAGCCCTCGGCGAGCCCGGCCGCGAGCAGCGGGGTGGCGCCGGGCGGCAGGTGGTCGCGCAGCCCGTCGCGGACGAGGACCGCCAGTTCCTCGAAGGCGAAGGCGGCGGTGCGGTAGCCGCGGTCGCTCAGCCAGGCCGCGGGCCGGCCCACGGCCGCGAAGGCCTGCCGGGCGGCCGTGTCCGTGCGGCACATCCGGCGCAGGTCGTGGCGCCACAGCCGGCGGATGTCGTTGGTGATGCGGACGTCCAGGCTGAACTTCAGGAAGAGGTCGCGGTCGGGCTCGTAGACCGTGCGGACCGCCGCCGTCGGCCAGGTGTCGAAGGCGGTGGTGCCGAGCCGCAGCAGGCGGCCGTCGGCGAAGGCCGGGGCGAGGTCGCGGGCGACGAGGTCGAGCTGCCAGGGGTGGGCGGGCAGCAGCCGGTAGCCGGGCGGGGCGGTGCCGAGGGCGTCCAGGGCTCGGGTGTCGCCCTCCTCGGCCACCTGGTCCTCGCGGACGCCGAGCAGCACGAGCGGGAAGCGGGCGTGCGCCTCGGGTGCGTACGGCAGCCAGGACGCGACCGGGCCGCCGCCGCGCGCCTTGGGGGCCGGGTGGTGGGGGTGACCGGTGATCAGGGACTGTTCGGAGCGCAGATAGGGGTCGGCGGGCGGCGTCGCGACGGCGCGGGCGGCGAGGATCGCGGCGACCGCGTCCCGGCTGTCGACCATCTCGGCGGGCAGGTCACCGCCGGTCAGCCCGGTGTG
This sequence comes from Streptomyces sp. MUSC 14, assembly GCF_001866675.1. Lineage (NCBI taxonomy): Bacteria > Bacillati > Actinomycetota > Actinomycetes > Kitasatosporales > Streptomycetaceae > Streptomyces > Streptomyces sp. MUSC 14. The sequence goes on along the minus strand of NZ_MLYN01000028.1, from coordinate 202,424 downwards.
CCGGCGCAGTTCCTCGGCGACCAGCTTGACCAACTCGGTGTGCCCGACGGGACACCAGGCGCCGTCGGCCCGCACCTCGGGCCCGGCGGGCCGACGCCCGGCGCGCACGCGCAGCAGCCGCCCGCTCGCCAGCCGGTACACCCGCCGCGCACCGGGATCCGGGGGCGCGAGCGGTTCGGCGACCTCGCGCAGCAGGCAGTTGAGCAGAGGCGCGGCCGCGTACGCGTCGGCGAGGGAGCCGACGGCACCGGAGGGGGGTGTGAGGTCCACGCGATCCATTCGTTCCATGTCCGAGGGGCCGGTCGTTCCCTGTCCGGGGGCCGGAAGGCCGGGACCGGACACCGCGACCGTCCGTCCATTGTCCGGCGGGGCGGCGGGACGGCGTGACCGGCAGGCGATGCCCGTCCCGTCGCCGGTCCCGCAAGGGGTGCACGCGTACCAGGGTGCGGGGTGTGTACGGGGGCCGGTCGCGCTCAGTATGTCCGTCGTCCCGCACAATCGTGCCCCGAGCCCGAGCCCGCGACTCGCGTCCCGCCTCCCCGAGGAGCCGACCGTGCACCGACCCCCCGCCGCCGAGGCCGGGATCGCCGAGGAACTGGCCGTCGTACGGCCCGCCCTGCTGCCCCGGTACCGGGCGGAGCTGCCGGGTGCCCGCGCCGCGGTGCTGACCCGGCTGTGGCGGGCGCTGGCCCATGAGCCGCTGCCGTGGCTCACGGGCCGGACGCTCGGGGCGTACAGCCTGGCCCTGCGGCTCGCCGACGGCCGGACGCTGCACGGGCCGCACGCGGACCCGTACGCCACGAGCGCCTACGTCACCGGGGTCCGCCTCGACCGGGACCGGTACGTCGATCCGGCGGGCCTGATGACCGCGCTCGGGGTGTCGCACGCCGACACCTTCGCCGCCGAACTGGCGCACAGCGTCGCCTCGTTGGCACTGTCCCGGGCCGACGCGGATCACCCGAAGGAGTGGCTGGAACACGACTGGGAGTGGGAGCAGCGGGTGACCGACGGGCATCCGTACCACCCCAACTGCCGTTCCCGGCCCGGGTTCTCGGTCGCGGAGCAGCTGGCGTACGGCCCGGAGCACCGCCCGGTGGTGGAGCTGGGCACGGTGGCGGTGCCGGCGGACGCGTGCGAGCTGAGCGGCGCGTGGCCGCAGGAGCTCCGGGAGGGGGAACGGCTGCTGGTTCCCGTACATCCCTGGCAGTCGGAGCACGTCCTCGGCCGTGCGAGCGCGTCCTGGCGGCCCGCCCGTCCCCTGCTCTCGCTGCGCACCCTCGCCCTGCCCGGCGGCGGTCCGCACGTGAAGACCGCGCTCAGTGCCCGGCTCACCTCCTCGGTGCGGGACATCTCGGCGTACTCGGTCCGCTCCGCCGCGCCGCTGGGCGACCTCGCCGGGCAACTGACCGCGCACACCGGGGGCCTGCTGCACATCACCCGCACGCTGGGCGCGGTCACGGCCGGCTCCCCCGGCCTCGCGGCACTGCTGCGGGAGTCGCCCGAGGCGTACGCGGGCCCCGGTGAGCGGGTCGTCCCGGTGGCCGCCCTGCCCGCGACCGGCCTGCCGGACTCCCCCGGCTGGCTGGCCGCGTTCGCCCGGCTGGCGCTCACGGTGGGCCTGCGCGTCCTCGGTCTCGGCGTGGCCCTGGAGGCGCACGGCCAGAACCTGCTGGTGGTCCTCGGGCCCGACGGTGCCCCCCGGCGGCTGGTCTACCGCGACCTGGCCGACATCCGGATCAGCCCCGCCCGCCTCACCGCCCATGGGCTCACCCCGCCCCCGCTCACCGGACGCCTCGTCACGGACGACGAAACCGCCCTGCGCCGCAAGCTGTTCGGCTCCCTGGTGGCGGGTGCCCTGGCCGCCACGGCGGGCTCGGCCGCGCCGCTGGCGGCGGCCCTGACCGCCGCGTTCCCCGCTCTCCCCGCCGGTGACGACCTGTCCGCCCTGCGCGAAGGCCCCGTACCCGCCAAGGCGTTGACGCTGATGCGGCTGTCCCCGCGGACCCCGGGCGACCAGTGGACGGCGCTGCCCCACCCGTTCGTTTTGGAGACCGGCACGCCTGCTCCATAGGATCCTGCGATGATCAGAAGACAACGGCTGGCGGCGGGAGTCTGTGCTCTCCTCGCCGCCCTGGCGGCCGGGATCGCGTTCCCTGGCGGGGCTGTCGCCGACGAGACGCAGGCGAGTGCGCCGAAGGTCGAACTCGTGCTGGACGTCAGCGGTTCGATGCGGACCCGGGACATCGACGGCGGCTCCCGGATGGCCGCCGCGAAGCAGGCGTTCGACGAGGTGCTGGACGCGACCCCGCAGGAGGTCCGGCTCGGCATCCGCACCCTGGGCGCCAACTACCGCGGCAACGACCGCCAGGAGGGCTGCAAGGACACCGCGCAGCTCTACCCGGTCGGCGCGCTGAACCGGACCGACGCGAAGACCGCGGTGGCCACGCTCCAGCCGACCGGCTGGACGCCGATCGGGCCCGCGCTGCTGAAGGCGGCGGACGACCTGAACGGCGGCAGCGGAACCCGCCGCATCGTCCTGATCACCGACGGCGAGGACACCTGCCAGCCCCTCGACCCGTGCGAGGTGGCCCGCGAGATAGCGGCCAAGGGTGTCGGCATGACCATCGACACCCTCGGCCTGGTGCCGGACGCCAAGACCCGCGACCAGCTCAGCTGCATCGCGGACGCGACCGGCGGCACCTACACCGACGTACGGCACAAGGAGGAACTGAGCAGCCGGGTCGGTCAGTTGGTGCACCGGGCCGCCGATCCGGTGGTGACGCCGGTGGCCGCCGAGGGCACCGGCCAGTGCACGGACGCGCCGCTGCTGAAGTCCGGGCTGTTCACGGACCGCGCCGCGTTCGGGCAGCAGCGCTGGTACAAGGTCGCCGTCGAGCCCGGCCAGGAGCTGCGCGCCTCGGTGAGCGTGGCCGACGACCGCGCCGTGAACCCCGGTTACGGGGTGCTGCTGCGGGCGGTGACGCAGAGCGGCCGGGAGATCGTGCGCGGCGAGGCAGCCGGCACCGGCCGTACGGACGTCGTCTCGACCGGGCTGCGCTACCCGAAGCCGGCGAGCAGCGACGACAACGCGCCCGCGGAGACCGTGTGTCTCCAGGTCAGCCACTCCTTCTCGGCCGCCGCGGGCGTGAAGACGACCCCCGGTCTGCCGCTCGAGCTGACCGTCGACGTCGTCGACGGGCCGTCCGGCCATCACGACGTGGCCGCCTTCGGCCTCGGGCGCGGCTGGTGGCTGCTCGGCACGCTCGTGGTGACCGGCTTCGTGGCCGGTCTGCTGTGGGGCTGGCTGTCGCGCTGGCGGGTCGCGGTCTGGAGGACGAACTGATGCGTGCCACACGTGTGTTGAGCGCCGCGCTGCTGGCGCTGGGACTGGCCGCCGGACCGGCCGCCGCCGACTCCTCGCCGAGCCCCTCGCCGAGCGCGTCGTCCGACGGCTCGGCCCCCTCGCAGGCGGGCACGTCGTTCCGTACGGCGACGGAGCTGAAGCAGGGTCAGCCGGCCACCGCGTCCGGTTCGACCGGTGACTATCTGTACTGGTCGTTCCCGGCGGACGTCGGCCAGCGGCCCACCGTGAAGGCGACCGTGAAGCTGCCGCAGGCGCACGGTGCGCAGACCTGGCAGCTCGACGTGTACGACGGGCTGCGGCGCCGGCAGGCGTGCCAGTACGGCGCCGACCCCCGCACCGCCGCGCAGGACGCCTCCCAGGTCGAACTGGCCTGTGTGCTGCGCACGGTGCGCGGCTGGGCCGAGCCGTCGGCCGGCGACCCGCTGCCGGGCACGTACTACGTCCGGCTCACCGTGGTGGACCTGGGCGCCACCGACCTCGGCCAGCCGGTGAGCGCCGAGGTCCGCGTCGACTCCAAGGACATCGGCGGCGCCGCAGCCGTGGACGGCTCGCTGGGCAAGCCGCTGGTGCCGGGGATCGCCGTCACGTCCGGGGAGAAGACGGACGGTGCGAGGACCGCGGTGCTCTCCAGCTTCGGGAAGAACGACGGCTGGTCCTCCGGCTGGTGGTCCGACCGGTGGGTGTGGACCGGGATCGGGGCCGTGCTCGCGGCTCTGGCCGGCATCGGCGGCTACGCGCTGACCCGGGGTTCGGGACGGCCGTCCCGGGTGCCGCCGGGCGGCTGAGCCGTACCGACCCGAACGCCTGTGGCGGGCCTGCCGGTTTCGGCAGGCCCGCCACGCGTCTCACGCCTCCCGCAGCGCCTTCGCGAGCGTGCCCTCGCCGGTCACCGTCACCCGCCCCGCCCGCACCGCCTCCGGCAGGCTCGACTCCCCGCGCGCCACGGCCTCGCAGGCCGCCGCGTCCATCACCAGGCGCGCGTCGGCCCCGGCGGGTGCGGGACCGTCGCCGTACACGGGCCCCTCCTGCGCGCCCACCCGCAGATGGAACTCGCCCTCCTCCAGGCCGACTTCGACGATCCCCTCACCGGCGCCCGCCTCCCGCAGGGAGCGCAGCAGCGGCAGGGCGAACCAGTGCGCGCGCACCGCGTCCGTCGGGCGCCGCTCCCCCAGCTCGGCCGCGCCCCAGGTGCTGAGCGCCTGGAGCACGGGCAGCAACTCCCGTCCGCGTTCGCTGAGTTCGTACACCGAGGCCGCGCCGGGCGGGGGCAGCCGGCGGCGGGTGGCGAGGCCGCTCTGCTCCATGTCCTTCAGCCGGGAGGCGAGTACGTCCGTGCTGACGCCGGGCAGGTCCGCGTGCAGGTCCGTGTAGCGGCGGGGGCCGGCCAGCAGCTCCCGGACGACCAGCAGGGTCCAGCGGTCGCCGACGAGGTCGAGCGCACGGGCTGCGGAACAGTACTGGTCGTAGCTTCGGCGAGGTGACATGCGACGCAGTCTAGACAAGATGTTGGACTTTCCAAGCTCCTGCTTGGTAAAACCAAGCAACACGAGTTTCCGGAGGGGCGCATGGAGTTCCGGCAGTCGAACAAGCTCAGCGAGGTCTGCTACGAGATCCGCGGCCCGGTGATCGAGCACGCCGACGCGCTGGAGGAGGCGGGCCACAGCGTGCTGCGCCTGAACACCGGCAACCCCGCGGCCTTCGGCTTCGAGGCGCCCGAGGAGATCGTCCAGGACATGATCCGGATGCTGCCGCAGGCGCACGGCTACACCGACTCGCGCGGCATCCTCTCCGCCCGCCGGTCGGTCGCCCAGCGCTACCAGAACCTGGGCCTCGACGTGGGCGTCGACGACGTCTTCCTCGGCAACGGCGTCTCGGAGCTGGTCTCCATGGCCGTGACCGCGCTGGTCGAGGACGGCGACGAGATCCTGGTCCCCGCCCCGGACTTCCCGCTGTGGACGGCCGCCACGACCCTGGCCGGCGGCAAGGCGGTCCACTACCTGTGCGACGAACAGGCCGACTGGAACCCGGACCTGGCCGACATGGCCGCCAAGATCACGGACCGCACCAAGGCCGTCGTGATCATCAACCCGAACAACCCGACCGGCGCGGTCTACCCCAAGGAGGTCGTCGAGGGCATCCTCGACCTCGCCCGCCGGCACGGCCTGATGGTGTTCGCCGACGAGATCTACGACCAGATCCTGTACGACGACGCCGTCCACCACTCGGCCGCGGCCCTCGCCCCCGACCTGGTCGTCCTCACCTTCTGCGGCCTGTCCAAGACGTACCGGGTGGCGGGCTTCCGCTCGGGCTGGCTGGTCGTCACCGGCCCCCGGCAGCACGCGAAGGACTACCTGGAGGGCCTGACCATGCTGGCCTCCATGCGGCTGTGCGCCAACGCGCCCGCGCAGTACGCCATCCAGGCCGCGCTCGGCGGCCGCCAGTCCATCCACGAACTGACCCGGCCCGGCGGACGGCTGTACGAGCAGCGGAACGTGGCCTGGGAGAAGCTCAACGAGATCCCGGGTGTGTCCTGTGTGAAGCCCAGGGGCGCGCTGTACGCCTTCGCCCGTCTCGACCCCACGGTGCACCCGATCCACGACGACGAGAAGTTCGTCCTGGACCTGCTGCTGCGCGAGAAGATCCAGGTGGTGCAGGGCACAGGCTTCAACTGGCCCTCCCCCGACCACTTCCGCATCCTCACCCTGCCGTACGCGGAGGACCTGGAGGCGGCGATCGGACGCATCGGACGGTTCCTCGCCGGGTACCGGCAGTAGCCCCGGCGCGACCCCCGCCGTACGTCCGTGCGAAGCCAGGGGGATTCATGGGAAGATCACCCGGCATGACCCGGGGGAGCTCCCGCGCGCCCGACCAGCGCCGCACCGCCGCTCTCCCCGATCCGGACCGAACAGGCCACAGGGCCAGGGGGAGCACCGTTGTTCTCGTACCGCGCACGCCGGGCGGCCGTCGCCGTCGTATGCCTCGCGGCCGTCGGGGGCCCGGCCCCCGCGGCGCAGGCCGACAGCGTGACGCCACCGCCGCCCGCGCCCGGACCCTCGTCCGGACGCGAGGCCCGGGACGCCGCCCGGTTCTGGACCGCGCAGCGCATGGCCGACGCCCCGCCGCTGGACGACGTCCGCACGGCCCCGGCCGGGCCGGGGGCGGCACTCGCGGCGGCGGGCCGGCCGCAGGGCACGCTGTACCCGGGATCGCCGCTGGTGGGGACGTTCTTCGGGTCCGACGGGCCCGGGGGCACCACCTGGCACTGCACCGGCAGCGTGATGGACACCGCGACGCGCGGCATCGTCCTCACCGCGGCCCACTGCGCGCTGAGCATGCGCGGCGACTACCTCTTCGTCCCGCAGTTCGTGAAGGGCGCCGGGCCCGACCAGCAGCCGTACGGCATCTTCCACATCCAGCACGTGTTCACCGACCCGCGGTACGTGCCCGACAAGGGGTCGACGACCACCAAGAAGCCCGCCTCCGACCTGGACACCGCGTTCGCCCGGGTCTCCGCCAACCAGCGCGGGCAGAGCCTTCAGGACGCGATCGGCGGCGGACTGACCTTCAGCCGGGCGCCCGGGTACGCGAACCGGAACGTGACCGTGGTCGGCTACCCCTCCTACGGGCACAACAGCGCCGGAAAGGCCGTCAAGTGCACGGTGCCGACGACCCAGTTGGCCGGCTTCCGGCAGATGTCGATGACCTGCGGCGGCTACTACGGTGGGGTGTCCGGCAGCCCGTGGATCACCGACTACGCCGACGGCGCGCGCACCGGGCACGTCATCGGTGACCTCGGCGGCTACAACGGCGGCGGCAACGACGCGAACGTCGACTACGTCAGCTACGCCCCGGCGTTCGGCGACGACGCCGCGCACCTGCTCGACGCCGCGGTCGCGAACCAGGATCTGCGCGCCGACCTGCCGCCGTACCAGGGGCTCCGGGACCCGCTGCCGGGCGGCGGCGCACGCTGGCGGGGGGCCACGCTGCTGGCCTCCGGTGACTACACCGGCGACCGCCGGGGCGATCTGCTGACCGTCTGGTCCGACGGCGGGATCACCCTGTATGCCGGGGACGGCAAGGGCGGGTTCGGATCCGAGAAGCGGCTGCTGAAGGCCAACTCCACCTGGACCCACGCCCGCACCGTCACCGGCGGCGACTTCACCGGCGACGGCCGCGCCGACCTCCTGGTGCGCTGGTCCGACGGCGAGGCCACGCTGTACCCGGCCGTGGGCGCCGCCGGCCTGGGCCGGGAGGTACGGATGGCGCCGGCCCGCTCCGCCTGGAAGAACGCCGTGCAGATCACGTCCGGGCAGTTCGACGGCGGCAAGGGCGCGAGCGACCTGCTGGTGCGCTGGTCCGACGGCCGGCTGACCCTCCACACGGGTGTCGGCAGCGGTACCTTCGGCCCCGCCCGGCAGCTGCTCAAGGCGAACGGCACCTGGACCAGGGCCGCCCTGCTGACCGGCGGGAGCTTCGGCGCCGCCGCGGGCTTCCTGGTGCGCTGGCCGGACGGCTCGCTGGACGCCTACTCGGGCACCTCGGCCGCCGGGCTCGGCACCCGCTCCCGGGTGCGCGGTCCGAACGGCACCTGGACCCACGCACAGGTCATGGCCACCGGGGACATGACGGCCGACCACAAGGCCGACGACCTGATCGTGCGCTGGTCCGACGGCGAGACCACGCTGTACGCCGACACCACCGCCAAGGCCCTCGGCAAGGAGAAGACCCTGGTCCGCTCCGGCGGCTGACGCGGGAGGGGCCGTCCGGCGCAGTCCGCCCTGCGCGCGGCGGCCCCCCTGTGCCATCGTGCTGGCAGGAGAGCGGGAAGGGCGCGCGCGTGAGTGACCTCTTTCTCGTCCGGCACGGCGAGACCGAGTGGTCGCGCTCCGGACGGCACACCGGCTGGACCGACGTACCCCTCACCGAGCACGGCCGGGAGGAGGCACGCCGGCTGGTTCCGCTGGTCCGCTCGCACCGGATCGGCGCGGCCTTCGTCAGCCCGCTCCAGCGGGCCCGGGAGACCGCCGAACTCATCGGCGTACCCGACGCCCGGGTCGACACCGACCTGCGCGAATGGGACTACGGCGGCTACGAGGGCGTGACCACCGTGGAGATCCAGCGGACCCGGCCCGGCTGGTTCCTGTTCACCGACGGGGTCGCGCCGGGGCCGCCGGAGCACCCGGGCGAGACCCCGGAGCAGGTGGGCGAGCGCGCCGACCGGATGCTGGCCAGGGCCGACGCGGCGCTCTGCAACACCGAGGGGGTCGTCGTCCTCATCGCCCACGGTCACTTCCTGCGCGTCCTCACCGCCCGCCGCCTGGGCCTGCCGCCCCAGCAGGGCGCCCTCTTCCAGCTGGCGACGGGCGCACTGTGCCGGCTGGGCACGGAGCACGGCCGGCCGGTGGTGGCGGGGTGGAACATCCGGCCGCGGGAGTAGCGGGCGGCGGGCCGGGGCCCGTTGTCAGAGCCGCGCCGTACTCTGCACAGGCAGGGAAGGAGTACGGCTGTGACCCGAGCGCCGAGTGCCGCGCAGCGGCGGGTGATCGACGGGGCCGACCCGGTCACGGGGCGGGTGCGGGGGACGGAACACCAGCTCGCGGCGCTGGTGCGGCGCGGGCTGGTGTTCCGCCATCCGAGGCCGCCGCACGAGCACTTCCTGACCCCGGCGGGGCATCGGATACGCGAGGCGGCAAACGAGACTCCGGCTGCTGAACCGGCCGGGCGACCGGCGGCCGGCGCGGGGGTGTTCGCGGCGCGGGCCGGCGGCGCGGACGAGGCGGCCGGGGCGGGGCCGGAGCGGGCGCGGGAGGTGCACAGCGCGTGGCAGGGGCTGCTGGAGCTGCGCCGGATGACCAACGCCGACGGCGCGGTGGACCGGCCGTGCGGCTGGGAGCGGGCGCATCTCGTGCGGGCCGCGGCGCTCGCGCTGGAGGCGGCCGGGCACCGTCCGGCGGGCGGACAGACGGACGGCTACCGGGTGCGGGCGACCCCGCAGCCGGAGGCCGTCGCCGTGTACGCGCCGGACGCCCAGGCCCTGGCGGCCTGCGCGGCCACGCTGGAGCGCGCGGGCTGGCAGCCGGGCGAGTACACCGAGCCGCGGACCGGGACCCGGTATCTGCTGGCCTCGCCGCGCCGGGTGTGAGCGGCGTGCCAGGATCGACGGACCGCAACTCGACCGCGAGGAAGGGCAGGCAGTGGCCGAACCGTTTTCCGTCCGTGTGACCGTCCGAGGCTACGAGACCGACACGCAGGGGCACCTCAACCAGTCCGTGTACCTCAACTACGCCGAGCACGCCCGCTGGTCGCTGCTCCAGGCGGCCGGGATCAGCCAGGCCCGGCTCGTGGGCCGGGGGGTGGGCCCGGTCGCGCTGGAGACGACCATCCGCTTCCGGCGCGAGCTGCTCGCCGGCGACGAGGTCGACGTGACCTGCGCGTTCGAGTGGAGCGGCGGCAAGACCTTCCGGATCGTGCAGGAGGTCCGCAAGACCGACGGCACCCTGGCGGCCGAGGTCAGCGCGGTGGGCGGGCTGCTGGACCTCAAGGAGCGCAAGCTGGTCGCCGACCCGCGCACGGTGTTCGAGGAACTGACGACGGACCTCGCCCTGTTCGGCCTGTAGAGGTGGTCCGGGAACTCGCGGTCAGCGAACGGCAGTTGCGCGAGCTGTTCACCGAGGGGGCCGGGGTCTTCCCCAGCACTGCACCCGCGTCGACCGCGTCCGCACGGTCGTGACCCGGGCCGGCGACGCGCCGTGGTCACAGCTGGCCGCCGCCACCGGCTGCTTCGGCCGGTCGCACATGACGTCCGGCTGCCGCGCCCTGACGGGGGTGCCGCCGCGCTCGTACTTCACCGGCAGGCTGCCGTCCCTGACAGCCTGCCGGGCGCGTGGGTGAGGACGAGCGCGGCGCCGGTCAGTGCGCGGGGCTGAGTTCCGCTCCCGCCTCCATCGGGTGGGTGACGTCCTCGGCCTCCCGGCCCTTGCCGAGATGGTTGAAGAGGAGGTTGAGGATCACCGCCGTCACACAGCCGGTGGAGATGCCCGAGTCCAGGACGATCTTCGCGGTCTCGGGGAAGGCGTGGTAGAAGCCGGGCGCGGTGATCGGGATGATGCCGACGGCGAGGGACACGGCGACGATCAGGACGTTGTTGTCCTTCTCCAGGCCGGCCCGGACCAGGGTCTGGATGCCGCTCGCGGCGACCGAGCCGAACAGGACGACGCCGGCGCCGCCGAGGACGGGGCGGGGTACGACGGCGATCAGCGAGGCGGCCATCGGGCACAGGCCCATCAGGACCAGGAAGCCGCCGCCCACGGCGACCACGAAGCGGCTGCGGATCCGCGTCATGGCGACGAGGCCGATGTTCTGCGCGAACGCGCTGCACATGAAACCGTTGAAGAACGGGCTGAGCGCGGAGCCGAGGGTGTCGGCGCGCAGGCCGGCCGCGATGACCTTCTCGTCCGAGGGGCGCTCGACGATCTCGCCGAGGGCGAGCATGTCGGCGGTGGACTCGGTCATGGAGACGACCATCACCACGCACATCGACAGGATGGCCGCGAGGTGGAAGGTGGGGGCGCCGAAGTGGAACGGGGTCGGGAAGCCGACGACGGCCGCCTTGGTGACGGGGGTGAAGTCGGTGACGCCGAACGGTATCGCGATGAGCGTGCCGAGGATCAGGCCGAGCAGCACCGCGATCTGTTTGACGAAGCCCCGGGTGAAGCGGCGCAGGAGCAGGACGAGCAGCAGGGTGAGGCCGGCGAGGGTGAGGTAGGTCGTCGAGCCGTAGTCGTGCGCGGCGGGGTTCGGGCCCTGGGCCCAGCCGAAGGCGACGGGCAGCAGGGAGACGCCGATCAGGGTGATGACCGAGCCGGTGACGACGGGCGGGAAGAAGCGGACGGCCTTGCTGAAGAAAGGGGCGGCGAGGAAGCCGAGCAGACCGGCGACGATGACCGCGCCGAAGATCATCGGCAGGGCGTCGGACTTGTCCTTGGCGGAGGCGACGATGGCGGTCATCGGGGCGACTCCGGCGAAGGTGACGCCGTTGACGAAGGGCAGCCGGGCGCCGATCTTCCAGAAGCCGAGGGTCTGGAGGAAGGTGGCGAGCCCCGCCGTGAACAGGCAGGCGCCGGTGAGGAAGGTGAGGTCGGTGCCGGACAGGCCTACGGCCGCACCGACGATCAGGGGAGGTGCGACGACCCCCGCGTACATGGCGGCCACGTGCTGAAGGCCACTGGTCGCCAGTTTCAGGGCGGGGAGTTTCTCGTCGACGGGATGGGCGGCAGGTTGGGCGGCCACGGCGGCTCCTCCGGGCGGTTAACACGTCGTCGTCGACGTGGGTTTCAGGGAGGTGGTGCGTGTGGTCGTGCGGGACCGTGACGGGGGTGAACAGTGGGGAGTGGGTGACCGTTCCGGGGCGGGTGCGGGCGCACCCGTCCCGGAACGGCTTCCGTGAACCCCGCTCGGGTTCACGGGCCCGGCCGGGAGCCGTCCCTCCTGGCCGGAGTCCGAAGGGGATCAGCCCTGGGCGGCGATCCGGGCGAGGCGCTGGGCCTCCTCGCGGGTGGAGCGGGCAATGCTGTCCTCGTCGACGGTGACCAGGCGGCCGTCCGCCACGATCTGCTCGCCGTTGACGAAGGACGCGGTGACCGGGGCCGCCGCGCCGAAGACCAGCGCGGTGACCGGGTCGGCGATGGAGGCGTGGGCGAGGGTGTCCATCTTCCACAGCACCACGTCGGCCAGCTTGCCGGGTTCCAGCGAGCCGATCTGGTCGGCGCGGCCGAGCACCTGGGCACCGCCGTGGGTGCCGAGCCGCAGCGCCTGGCGGGCGTTGAGGGCGGCCTCGCGGTGCGCGCCGAGGCGGTTGATCAGCAGGGCGTTGCGCAGTTCGGTGTGGAGTTCGCCGGACTCGTTGGACGCGGTGCCGTCGACGCCGAGGCCGACCGGGACACCGGCCGCGAGCATGTCCGGGACCCGGGCGATCCCGGCGGCGAGGCGGGCGTTGGAGGAGGGGCAGTGGGCGACACCGGTCTTCGTGCGGGCGAAGGCGGCGATGTCGGAGTCGTTCATGTGGACGCAGTGCGCCATCCACACGTCCTCGCCGAGCCAGCCGGTGGACTCGAAGTAGTCGGTCGGGCCCATGCCGAACAGCTCGTGGCAGAACTTCTCCTCCTCCACGGTCTCCGAGCCGTGGGTGTGCAGCCGTACGCCGAGGCGGCGGGCCAACTCGGCGCCGTCACGCATGAGTTCGGTAGAGACGGAGAACGGCGAGCAGGGGGCGACGGCCACCTGGGTCATGGCGTCGAAGGAGGCGTCGTGGTGCTGCTTGACGGTCTCCTCGGTGGCGGCGAGCGCCCCCTCCAGCGTCTCGACGGCGAAGTCCGGCGGCAGCCCGCCGTCCTTCTCGCTGCGGTCCATCGAGCCGCGGGCCAGCGTGAAGCGGACGCCCGTCTCGGCGGCGGCCCGGACGATGGAGCCGGACAGGTCGCCGGAGCCGTGCGGGAAGACGTAGTGGTGGTCCATGGCGGTGGTGACACCGCCGCGGGCCAGCGTGGCGAGGGAGCCCTGCGCGGCCGCGTACGTCATCCGCTCGTCGATGCGCGCCCAGGTGGGGTAGAGCGCGACGAGCCAGTTGAACAGGTTGTGATCGGTGGCCAGGCCCCGGGTGATCCACTGGTAGAAGTGGTGGTGGGTGTTGACCAGACCGGGCGTGGCCAGGTGGCCGCTCGCGTCGATCCGGCGTACCACGTTCTCCAGTCCCTGGGGGGCCCGGCCCGCGCCGACCGACTCGATCCGGTTGCCGGCGAGGACGAGGTACCCGGAGGCGTACTCGGTGTCGCCCGCGTCCACGGTCGCGATCGCGCAGTTCTCGATGACGATGCGCTGGGCTGCCGATGGTGCCATGGTGCTTCCCTGTCTTTCAGTGGCGGATTTCAGTGGCTGCCCGTGAACGGTGGGGTGTCCACGGGGAGGGCACGGCAGGACCCTAGGAGGATTTGAGTGCCGGGGCGGGTCCGCCGCTCCGGGTGCCGAGATGGTGGAAGAACAGGTTGAGCAGGACGGCGACGAGGGCGCCCGCGCTGATGCCGGAGCCGAGCACGGTCTGCGCCCAGGCCGGGAAGCCGGCGTAGAAGGTCGGCGCGGCCAGCGGGATGATGCCCGCGCCGAGCGCGACGGCGACCAGGATGATGTTGGAGCTGTCGTCGAGGCCCGCCTCCGACAGCGTACGGATGCCGCTGACCGCGATCGAGCCGAACAGGACGATGCCCGCGCCGCCGAGGACCGGCATCGGCACCAGGGAGACGACGGCGCCGAGCACCGGGAAGGCGCCGAGGACCAGCAGGGCGCCGCCGGCCACGGCGACGACGTAGCGGCTGCGCACCCGGGTCAGCGAGACCACGCCGACGTTCTGTGCGAAGGCGGAGGTGGGGAAGCCGCCGAAGACCGGGCCGAGCAGGGTGGCGATGCCGTCGGTGCGCAGGCCGCGGGTGAGGGTCCGCGCGTCGGTGCGGCGGTCGCAGATCTCGCCGAGGGCGAGCATGCCGGCGCTGGACTCGGTCATCAGGACCAGCATCACGATGCACAGCGACAGGACGGCGGCGGGCTGGAACTCGGGGGCGCCGAAGGCGAACGGTGCCGGCAGCGCGGCGACCGGCGCGGACTTCAGGGCACTGAAGTCGGCCATGCCGAACGGGATCGCGGCCAGGGTGCCGATGAGCAGCCCGAAGAGCAGCGCGACCTGCTTGACGAAGCCGCGGCCGAAGCGCTGGATCAGCAGGATGACACCGAGGGTGAACCCGGCGAGCGCGAGGTGGCTCATGGCGCCGAAGTCCGGGGCGGTCTTGTCGCCGCCCTGCGCCCAGCTCACCGGGACGGGCATCAGGGTGACGCCGATCAGGGTGATGACGACGCCGGTGACGAGCGGCGGGAAGAAGCGCAGCAGCCGTCCGAAGAACGGGCCGACGGCGAGGCAGAAGGCACCGGCGACGATCACCGCGCCGTAGACGGCGGGGAGTTGGTGCCCCTTGGCGTTGGTCTCGGCGATCGCGAGGATCGGGGCGATGCCGGCCGAGGAGGCCGCGTTGACGAAGGGCAGCCGGTTGCCGACGAAACCCTTGACACCGAGGGTCTGCAGGAGGGTCGCGACACCCGCGATGAGCAGGCTGGCGGCGATCAGCCGGGTGCGGGCCGCGATGTCGAGTCCGCAGGCCTGGCCGATGATGAGCGGAGGAGTGACCACGCCCGCGTACATGGCGGCGATGTGCTGGAGTGCGGCGGGGACGAGCCGCGTGGGGTGGAGCTTTTCGTCCACCGGGTGCACGGACGTGACGGCGTCCTCGGTGTGCGCCGGCGGGGTGGAACACGGGGCTGTGTCGGGCCCCTTCGCAGGCTGAGCCATTTCGTTCCCTCCGGTGTGGCGTGCCCCCGGCCGTCAGGTGGCCGGGCCGGGAGCACGCGTCCCGCGTCAGAGGTTGGTCATGTCGACCGGGATACGGGCCTCACAGCCGTCCCGCAGGATGGTGGCCTCGATGAGGCCGTAGGGGCGGTCGGCGGCGAAGTAGACGGCCCCGTCGGCGGTATCGTTCTTCAGGCCGAACGGCTCCAGGTCCACCAGGAAGTGGTGCTTGTTGGGCAGGGAGAAGCGGACCTCGTCGATCTCGCTGCGGTTGTTGATGATGCGCGAGCCCATCTGGTACATCGTCTGCTGCAGGGAGAGCGAGTAGGTCTCGGCGAAGGCGTGCAGCATGTGCTTCTTCACCTGCTCGTAGGACTTCTCCCAGTGGGGCATCTTCTGCTCGTCGTCGGTCCAGTTGAACCGCCAGCGGCCGGAGACCGACGTCGCGAGGATGCGGTCGTACGCCTCCTGGAGGGTGGTGTACTTGTCCTTGACGTAGCCCCAGAACTCGGAGTTGGTCGAGTTCATCACGGTCAGGTCCTTCAGGCCGGAGATGACCTCCCACTTCTCACCGTCGTAGGTGATCTGGGAGACGCGGGTCTCCTGGCCCTTGCGCACGAAGGAGTGCTTGACGTCGTCGGCGCCGATGAACTTCGAGTTGGCGTCGGAGGTCGCGATCCGCTCCCAGGCGTACTCCTCGATCCGGATCCGGGCGCGCTGGATCGGCTCCTGCGAGGTGACGAAGTGGCGGGCGAGGTGGATGCCGAACTGCTCGGCGGACTCGATCCCGTGCTCCTTGGCGAACGCGAACACCGTGTTCTTGGTGGTGTCGGTCGGCAGGACGTTGGCGTTGGAGCCGGAGTAGTGGACCTCCTCCATGTCGCCGCTCAGCGCGACGGAGACGTTGAGGTCCTTGATGTGATGGGTGGCGCCGTCCCGCGTGATCTTGACGACTCGGTTCTCGGCCTTGCCGTACTGGTTCTGTCCCAGGATGGTCGGCATGAGCTAGCTCCCTCGGTAAACGGAGTAGCCGAACGGGTTGAGCAGCAGCGGCACGTGGTAATGCTCGCCCGGCACGACGGCGAACGTGATCGCCACCTCCGGGAAGAACACGCCGCGTCCGCTGTCCCGATTCGCGGGGGCGTCCTGCAACGCATCGGCTTGCTGGTTCGCGGTCTTCTCTTCGAAGTACGGCTCGACGGCGAAGTCGAGCCGTACGTGGGTGGTTCCCTCCGGCAGGGCCGGCAGGTCCTTGCACCGCCCGTCCGCGTCGGTCGCGGAGCCGCCGAGCGCCTGCCAGTCCGCGCTCCTGCCGCTGCGGGCGAAGAGCTGGACGGCGACGCCCTCGGCGGGGCGGCCGGCCGAGGTGTCCAGGATGTGCGTGGACACGGAGGCGGTGGTGCTGGTGCTCATGGTGTCAGGCGTCCTCTTCGACGAGTCGGGCCAGGCGGATACGGTTGATCTTGCCCAGCTCGGTGCGGACGATCTCCCGTTCCTGCTCCGGCGCGTTCCCGATGCGCTCCTTGACCGCGTCGCGCATCTGCTCACCGGTCCGGCCGGTGGCGCAGATCAGGAAGACGTGGCCGAACTTCTCCTGGTAGGCCAGGTTGAGGTCGAGCATCTCGGCCTTGAGGCCGTCCGAGGCGCCGGCCATGCCGCGCTGCTCGCGGGCGGAGGTCGGGTCGCCCGGCTTGGGGCGCCCGATCGGCGGGTGTCCCGCCATCGCCTCCGCGAGGTCCTCGCCGCTCAGCTCGGCCATGGCGGCGTCGCTGGCGGCGTACAGGTCGTCGGTGGTGGCGTACGGGCGGGCGGCGCTGATGCGCCGGCCCCACTCGGCGGAGGCGCACGCCTCGTGGAGGGCGGCGAGGGCCTCGCGTTCCTCCAGGTCGTTGAACCGGGCCAGACCCGGGGGCGTGGAAGTCGTCGTCACGGGAGCCTCCGTGGCCGGAAACGGCCTTCGTGCTGAACGGGCTGCCGATAGTGAACGCCCTCGGAAACGTCACGTCAACACTTTGTTGAAAATTCCGCGTAACAGGCGCGCCGCTTCAGTGCACTACGCACCCTTGTCCCGGTTGAGGTAGTTGTAGACGGTGAACCGGCTGACGCCGAGCGCGCCGGCCACCGTCTCCACCCCGTGCCGGACGGCGAACGCGCCGCGCGCCTCCAGGGTCCGTACGACCTCCTGTTTGGCCTTGCGGTCCAGCTCGGCCAGCGGCCGCCCCCGCCGGCGCTCCATGGCCGCCAGGATGTGGTCGAGGGAGTCGGCGAGCTGGGGCAGGCGTACGGCGACGACGTCGACGCCCTCCCAGGCGAGGACGACGTCCTCGTCCCTCGCCTCGTCCGGCGGCAGGATCTCCCCGCCCATCGCGTCCACCAGCGGCTTCACGGCCGCGATGAAGGGCTCGTCGCCGCTCATCTACCGCCCTCCCCGAGCCCGTCGTCGATCACGTTGACCTGGAGCGAGACCCGGGTGGCGCCGGCCTTCAGGCTCCTGCGCAGCAGCGCGTCCACGGCCGTCAGGACGCGGTCCGCACCGCCCTCGGCCGTGTTGCCGAACGGGCCGACGTCGACGGCGTCCAGCTCGGCCGTCTCGATGACCTCCCGCGCCGCCAGGGCGTGCGCGGGCGCCTCGTCCAGGTCGAAGGGTTCGGTCGTGAACTCCACTCTCAATCGCACAGTACCCCTAAAGAGCTTCTGACCTGCGCTTTTACCCGGATCACCCAGCGCGCGGGCACATCGGGGCACACCGAGGACACAGCGACCGACTGCGCCACGGTCGCGGGCTGCCGCAGGCCGATCCGATTCACGTGACGGCGCCGGTCCGTCCGTCACGAGGCGACCCTAGCCGACAGGGCGGCGGTACGCGGTGCGTGCGGATGCACATTCCGCGGAGCACCGGCCCGGCTCACCCCTGCCCGGCCGTGCGCACCGCGGCTGCGGTCAGCGTCGTCGCGGTCCGTACCGCGCTCGCGACGGCGTCGTCGGGGGCGAGGCCGCACAGGTCGGTGAGGGTGAAGAGGGCTTCGGCGCCGACGACCACGGCGAGGTCCCGCTTCAGCTGGGCGAAGGCCTCGGGGTCCGTCGCCGCCAGCGTCTCCTCCAGGGGGGCGAGCGCGTGGTCGATCAGCCCGAAGCGGATCCCGGGCCGCTCGGCCGCCGCCGCGGGACGGGCGACGGTGGCCGCGATCATGGCGCGCACCGCCCCCTGGCGCCGGAGTATGCCGCGCAGCAGGAACTCGCAGGCGAAGGCGACCCGTTCGACGGGGTCGGCGCAGTCCGCGACCGGGGCGAGCGCCTCGGCGGGGGGCGGCCAGGCGCCGGCCAGGGCCTCGCTGATCAGCGAGGGGAGGTCGGGGAAGTACCGGTAGGCGGTGGGCTCGGAGACCATGGCCGCGCGCGCGACCGCGGGCATGCTCACCTCGCCGCCCGCGGCGATGAGGCCACTCGCGGCTTCGACGATCGCAGCCCGCGTGCGCCTCTTCTGATTGCTGCGGCCGGTGTCGATCGGCGTCGCCATCGGTGCGCCCCCTCTCCCGCTCGTCCCGTGTTCCCTGCCCGTCTCCGTGCACGACCACTTTATCACTGTGGACACTCGTCATGAGAGTGCACTTGCACGAAGAGAGTCAACCCTCTACTCTCCTTCCTGAGAGTTGGCTCTCACGAAGGGGACCGCAATGACACAGGCTTCCGTGGTCGGCCCGGACGGCGGCGAGACGATCCGCCTGGGACCGGCACAGATCCGCATCCTGGAGGACGGCAGCACCACCGGCCACCGGATCGGGATCGGCGAGATCACCCTCGCCCCGCACGCCGAAGGACCGCCGCAGCACCGGCACGCCCAGCACGACGAGGGCTTCTACGTCGTCTCCGGCACCGTGCACTTCACCGTCGGCGAGACGACGCACGTCGCACCGGCCGGCACGCTCGCGATGATCCCGCCCGGCGCCCCGCACACCTTCGCCAACCACGGCGACGAGCCGGCGGTGATGCTCAACACCTTCACGCCCGACCTGTACGTGCAGTACTTCCGCGACCTGCGGGACATGATCGCCGGCGGCCGGGAGCCGACCCCCGAGGCGACCGTCCAGGTGATGAGCCGCTACGCCACCGTGCCCGCCACCGAGTACGCGTGACGGCCCGGTCTCACCAACCACCCACGCCAGCAACCGATGTGGAGTCCTCCATGACCAGCACCACACGCACCGTCACCCTCGCCCACGGCTCCGGCGGCCTCGGCGTCGACCTCACCGTCGACGAGCGGGGCGAGGGTCACCCCTTCCTGCTGCTGCACGGCGGAGGCGGTCCGCAGACCGTCGCCGCCTTCGCCGGGCTCCTCGCCGAGCAGCGGCCGGCCCGGGTCGTCACCCCGGTCCACCCCGGTTTCGGCGGCACCGCCCGGCCCGAGGGGCTGGCCGACGTCCCTGCCCTCGCCGAGCTCTACGTACGACTGCTGGACGAACTCGGCCTGAGCGACGTCACCGTCGTCGGCAACTCCATAGGCGGCTGGATCGCCGCCGAGATCGCCCTGCTCCGCAGCGAGCGGGTCGGCAGCGTCGTCCTCGTCAACGCCGTGGGCATCCACGTGCCCGGCCACCCGGTCGCCGACCCCGCCACCCTGACGCCCGCCGAACTGTCCGCCCTGGCCTTCCACGAGCCCGCGAAGTTCGCCGTGGACCCGAGCACGTTCTCTGAGGCGCAGCGTGCGGTCGCGGCCGCCAACCGGGCCACGCTGCAGGTCTATTCGGGCCCGCACACGATGGCCGACCCCACCCTGCGCGAGCGTCTGGCCAAGGTCACGCACCCGGTCCTCGTCGCGTGGGGCGAGAGCGACCGGGTCGCCGACGCCGACTACGGACGGGCGTTCGCGGCAGCCGTCCCGAAGGCCCGGTTCCAGCTCCTGCACCGCACCGGTCACATGCCCCAGGTCGAGTCCCCCGGGCAACTCCTCCCCGTCGTCTGGGACTTCGCCGAGGCCTACGCCACCGACCGGCCGGGCGACTGAGCGGGGGACCCCATGCCCGTCCCCCGACGCGGGCGGCGCGTGCCCGTCCTGGCCGTCTGCTGCCTGAGCGTGCTGCTGGCCGGTCTCGACGTCAGCATCCTCAACGTCGCGCTGCCCTCGATGCAGCGGGACCTGCACTCCTCGGTCTCCGGCCTGCAATGGACACTCGACGCCTACACCCTCGTCCTCGCCTCGCTGCTGACCCCGGCCGGTGCCACCGCCGACCGGGTGGGACGCCGTCGGATCTTCCAGCTCGGTCTCGTGCTGTTCACCGCCGGGTCGGCGCTGTGCAGCCTGGCACCCTCGACCGGCTGGCTGGTGGTCTTCCGGATGGTGCAGGCGGCGGGCGGCAGCATGCTCACGCCCGTCGCCATGGCCATCCTCACCAACACGTTCACCGAGCCCCGCGAGCGCGCACGGGCCATCGGCGTCTGGGGCGGCATCGTCGGCCTCAGCATGGCGGCCGGACCGGTGCTCGGCGGCGTACTGGTCGCATCGGCCGGGTGGCGGTCGGTGTTCTGGCTGAACGTGCCGATCGGGCTGGCCGCGCTCGCCCTCGCCGCGCTGTTCGTGCCGGAGTCCCGCGCACCACGCGCCCGGCGGGCGGACCCGGTGGGGCAGTTCCTGCTGATCGTCCTGCTCGGCGCACTGACGTACGCCGTCATCGAGGCACCCGGCGAGGGCTGGACCGCGCCACCGATCGTGGCCTGCCTGATCGTCGCGGCATGCGCGCTCGCCGCCTTCGTCCCGTACGAGAACCGGCGCACCGAGCCGCTGATCGAGCCGCGGCTCTTTCGCAGCGCGTCCTTCAGCGGGGCCACCGCGACAGCGGTCCTCGCCTTCGCCGCGCTCGGCGGCTTTCTGTTCACCAACACCCTTTATCTGCAAAGGGAGTTGGGAATGAGCGCGCTGGACGCCGGGCTGCACCTGCTGCCGATGGCCGCCCTGTCCCTGGTGTGCCCGCCGCTGTCCGGGCGGATCGTGGGCAGCCGCGGCCCGCGCACTCCCCTGCTCGTCGCGGGGGCCGGCATCACCGCCAGCGGTCTGCTGGCCGTCGCCGCCACCCGCTCCGCCCACCCCTCGGGCACCCTCCTCTCCCTCACGTACCTGCTGTTCGGCCTCGGGTTCGGCTTCGTCAACGCGCCGATCACCTACACGGCGGTGTCCGGCATGCCACGCGCCCAGGCCGGGGTCGCCGCCGCCATCGCCGCGACCAGCCGTCAGATCGGCTCCTCGCTCGGCATCGCGGTGATCGGCGCCGCGGTCGCCGCCGGGTCGGGCACGGCCGCCTGGTGGATCATCGCCGGCTGTGGAGCGGCCGTCCTCGTCCTCGGCGCCGCCACCACCGGGCGCCGGGCCGCCGCCACCGCAGTGACCACGGAACGGGTGCACACGTGATGTCGCAGGGCTGCCGGATCAAAGCCGTTCGCCGGATCGCCGGGGCCGCGCTGCCGGCGGCCGTCACGGGGATCACGGGCTGCTCGACGGGCACGGACTCCGGCGCGCACGAGAAGGCGACGGCCGGCGGGCCGACGGCGGCCTCGACGCCCTCCGGCCGCCCGCGAGTCGACGGACGAGGGCGCGGCCGCCGCATGGGTCACCGCGATCGCCGAGGGTACGGAAGTCGCCGGAGACCGTCAGGAAGCCCCGCAAGCCGGGGCAACCGGACGTGAAGACGGAGTCCACCAGGATCGGCGGCGCCTGGTACGTGAGCGACTTCGATCCGCACGTCGGCTGACGCCGCACCTCCGCCCGCACCGCTCGGCACAGGGCTTTTCGGGCGCCCGGTGGCCGGCCCCCCTTGACAAGCATCGACACCCGACGGCAATCTTCCATTACGCAGAAATGAACTTCCATAATACGGAATACGGAAGCTCGGCGACGTCGATCACGGAAGGGAGCGCGGCCCCCAATGGGATTCGCAGACCAGCGCTTCAACGTCAACCTGTCGATCCTCTTCACGGAACTCCCGCTCCTGGAGCGCCCCGCGGCGGCTGCCGCGGCGGGCTTCACGGCGGTCGAGCTGTGGTGGCCCTGGGTCGACTCCCCCACCCCCGAGCAGGCCGAGCTCGATGCCCTGAAGAAGGCGATCGAGGACGCGGGCGTCCAGCTCACGGGCCTGAACTTCTACGCCGGACAGCTGCCGGGCCCGGACCGCGGCGCCCTGTCGGTCCCGGGTGCGGAGTCGGACCGGTTCCGCGCCAACATCGACGTGGCCGTCGCCTTCGGCCAGTCCCTGGGCTGCACGACGTTCAACGCCCTGTACGGCAACCGCGTCGACGGCGTGGACCCGGCCGAGCAGGACGCGCTCGCCCTGGAGAACCTGGTCCTCGCGGCCCGGGCCGTCGGCCGGGTCGGCGGGACGATCCTGATCGAGGCCCTCAACCAGCCCGAGTCGCCGAAGTGCCCGATCGTGAGCGCGCCCCGGGCGATCGAGATCGTGGACAAGGTCAACGAGGCGACGGGCCTCGGGAACGCGACGTTCCTGATGGACCTTTACCACCTGTCCATGAACGGCGAGGACCTGCCCTCGGTGATCGAGCGGTACGCGGCGAAGACCGGCCATGTGCAGATCGCCGACAACCCCGGCCGCGGCGCCCCGGGGACGGGTTCGCTCCCGCTGGAGGAGCTGCTCGACCAGCTGGGCAAGGCCGGTTACGACGGCTGGGTCGGCCTGGAGTACAAGCCGGGCGACCGTCCGAGCGCCGAGGCCTTCGACTGGCTCCCGCGCGAGGCCCGCGCCGCCCGCTGAACCCCCCTGACTTTCCACGGTAGTTGAGAGAGGCACCCCCATCATGAGCAACCTCGCAGACGTTTCCCGCCCGGCCCGCCCTGCGATCGCCTGGATCGGCCTCGGCATCATGGGCTCCCCCATGTCCGAGAACCTGATCAAGGCGGGTTACGACGTCACCGGCTTCACCCTGGAGCAGGACAAGCTGGACCGTCTGGCCGCCGCCGGCGGCACCGCGGCCCCCTCGATCGCCGCGGCCGTGCGCGACGCCGACGTGATCGTCACGATGGTGCCCGCGTCCCCGCAGGTCGAGGCCATCTCCTACGGCCCCGACGGCATCCTGGAGAACGCGCGGCAGGGCGCCCTGCTGATCGACATGTCCTCGATCACCCCGCAGACCTCCGTGGACCTGGCGAAGGCCGCCGGGGACAAGGGCATCCGGGTGCTCGACGCCCCGGTGTCCGGCGGCGAGGCCGGCGCGATCGAGGCCGTACTGTCGATCATGGTCGGCGGCACGCAGGCCGACTTCGACGAGGCCAAGCCGATCTTCGAGGCGCTCGGCAGGACCATCGTGCTGTGCGGCCCGCACGGATCCGGCCAGACCGTGAAGGCGGCCAACCAGCTGATCGTCGCCGTGAACATCCAGGCGTGCGCCGAGGCCGTGGTCTTCCTGGAGAAGTCGGGCGTGGACCTCGCGGCCGCCCTGGACGTCCTCAACGGCGGCCTGGCCGGCTCGACCGTGCTGACGCGCAAGAAGGACAACTTCCTGAACCGCGACTTCAAGCCGGGCTTCCGTATCGACCTGCACCACAAGGACATGGGCATCGTCACGGACGCCGCCCGCAACGTCGGCGCGGCCCTGCCGGTCGGTGCCGTGGTCGCCCAGCTGGTCGCCTCGCTGCGCGCCCAGGGCGACGGCGGCCTGGACCACTCGGCCCTGCTGCGGGCCGTGGAGCGCCTCTCCGGCGCCCAGGTCTGACGCTCCCGAGACTTCCGGGCCGCGGCGGCGCTGACACCTGTCCTGTCGCGCCCAGGCGCCGCCGCGGCCCGGAACACATTCCGCCGCCCCGAGCTTCAACAAACTGTTGACGCCCAGAGAGCCCGAACTTAGGCTCCACAAAGCGGAAACAGTTTTCCGCTGCCACTCGTACGGAAGGTCCCCGATGTCGAAGCGCGTGCTCACGGCGCGAACTCTCACCACGGAGTCCGGCGCCCCGGTCGCAGACAACCAGAATTCCACCTCCGCCGGCGTCGGCGGCCCGCTCCTCCTCCAGGACCAGCACCTCCTGGAGAAGCTCGCGCGCTTCAACCGCGAGCGCATCCCGGAGCGCGTGGTGCACGCCCGCGGCTCCGGCGCGTACGGCCACTTCGAGGTGACCGACGACGTCACCGGCTTCACCCACGCCGACTTCCTGAGCGAGATCGGCAAGCGCACCGAGGTGTTCGCGCGCTTCTCCACGGTCGCCGACTCGCTCGGCGGCGCCGACGCCGTCCGCGACCCGCGCGGTTTCGCGCTGAAGTTCTACACCGAAGAGGGCAACTACGACCTCGTCGGCAACAACACCCCGGTGTTCTTCATCAAGGACCCGATCAAGTTCCCCGACTTCATCCACTCCCAGAAGCGCGACCCGTTCACGGGCCGGCAGGAGCCGGACAACGTCTGGGACTTCTGGGCGCACGCCCCGGAGGCCACGCACCAGGTGACCTGGCTGATGGGCGACCGCGGCATCCCGGCGTCGTACCGCCACATGAACGGCTACGGCTCGCACACCTACCAGTGGACGAACGCCCAGGGCGAGGCCTTCTTCGTCAAGTACCACTTCAAGACCAACCAGGGCATCCGCTCGCTCAGCAGCGAGCAGGCCGCGGAGCTGGCGGGCAAGGACGCCAACTCGCACCAGACGGACCTGCTCCAGGCCATCGAGCGCGGGGTGCACCCGTCCTGGACCCTGTACGTCCAGCTCATGCCGGCGGCCGAGGCGGCGGACTACCGCTTCAACCCGTTCGACCTGACCAAGATCTGGCCGCACAAGGACTATCCGCTGCAGCGCGTGGGCCGCCTGGTCCTCGACCGCAACCCGGACAACGTCTTCGCCGAGGTCGAGCAGGCCGCGTTCTCCCCGAACAACTTCGTTCCGGGCATCGGCCCCTCCCCCGACAAGATGCTGCAGGGCCGCCTGTTCGCCTACGCGGACGCGCACCGCTACCGCCTGGGCGTCAACCACACCCAGCTCGCCGTGAACGCCCCGAAGGCGGTCGAGGGCGGCGCCCTCAACTACGGCCGCGACGGCCTGATGGCGGTCAACGGCCAGGGCCGCGGCGCCAAGAACTACGAGCCGAACTCCTACGACGGCCCGGCCGAGACCGGCCGCCCGCTGTCGGCCCCGCTGGCCGTCTCCGGCCACACGGGCACCCACGAGGCGCCCCTGCACACCAAGGACGACGACTTCTTCCAGGCGGGCGAGCTGTACCGCCTGATGTCCGAGGACGAGAAGTCCCGCCTGGTCGCGAACATCGCCGGCGGCCTGTCGCAGGTCTCCCGCGACGACGTGATCGAGAAGAACCTGGCCCACTTCCACGCCGCCGACCCGGAGTACGGCAAGCGCGTCGAGGAGGCGGTCCGCGCCCTGCGCGAGGACTGAGAACACAGCAACACCTAAGCGGCGTACGGAGTCTGACGGGAGGTCAGCCACTCCGCACGCGGCCCGCGCAGGACGCCCGGCGGCCCGGATGAGGGGTGGCCGGCGAGCGGCCGGCGCGGGCAGGGCGAGGACCGCGGCGGCATGCGAGCCAGTGCGGTGGTGAAGGACTCGTGTCCCCCTTCTCGACCAGAGGGAAAGGGGGACCCGGTTCCGTCGCATCCGCCGCGGTCCCACCCGGACCCCGCTCACGGGGTCCCCACCAGCCCCGTCCGGCGGCGCGAACGACCTGTCGCGCCCAGCCTCGCGCCGTCGGACGGCTATCAGCACACCGAAGCAGCGCCCCCGGACCGGTCGGTCCGGGGGCGCTGCCGTACATCCTGACCGCTCTGGTCCTCAGACCCGGTCGATGACGAGTGCGGCCGCGCCGACCCCGGTCAGCACCACACCGAGGGCGAAGGAGAGCCAGTGGTGCGCGATGAGGTCCACGACGCCCCAGTGCAGGGCGCCGGCCGCCTGGGCGTCCTCCGGGTCGGCGGGGTCGTAGACGACGGTGGTGGGCACCAGGTCCTCGGCCCCGGAAGGGCGGCCGCTGGGCACATAGAGCGACTCCGCCAGCTCGTCCTCCGGTACGTATACGTCGTCCCCGTCGGCGGCCCGGAAAATGAGCTGCACACTGCTCACCGAGCACCCGCCGCCACGGCCCGACGAACACGAGTAGCCGAGGGCGGCGCTGCCGGGCACCCGCCGCCCGTGCGCGCGAAGGTCGGAGATGTGGCTGTCGGCCTGCGCGATATCCCGGACATCGGCCACGAGGATGCCCAGTCCGACCAGCGTCATCACCGCCATGGCCACCGTGCGGCCCACTGCCCATATACGACTGTCTCTCTGCACCCGCACACGCTATCGGGGCGCGTCACGGCCCCGGCGTGCGCCTCGGGCGCCTGCGCAGCACGCTGGGGGCATGGGCAATCCGACGCAGTACCCGCACATCGTGGTCCACTCCCCCGCCCTGGACGGCTCCCGGCGGGTCACCGAGGGCGAGGTGACGCTGGGGATCGCCTCCCATCTGGACGATGTCGTGGAGATCCTGCGGCTGGCGGACCTGGACCGGATCGAGGTGGAGGAGAGCGACCTGATCGAGTGGCAGGGCGGCGGCCCCGACGACTGGCCGGGGCTGTCGGAACACGAGGTGTGAAGGGGTGGAGAAGGGCCGGTCCCGTGCGGGGGTGCGGGAACGGCCGAGGGCGGCCCGTCCTCCCGGACGGGCCGCCCTCGGCTTGTCGGCTTGTCGGCTTGCCGGCGCTACGGCCGTCAGACCTTCAGCGGCTTGATCGAGGTCGGCGCGTGGCCCGGCTCGGTGGCCAGGTCCTCGAACTCGGAGATGTCGCTGATGTCCATGGTGCGGCTCATCGAGATGTTGGTGATCCGCTCCAGGATCGCCTCGACGACGACCGGCACCCTGTACTCGGCGGCCAGCTTCTTGGCCTGCTCGAAGGCCGCGCCCAGCTGGTCCGGCTCGGTGACCCGGATCGCCTTGCAGCCGAGGCCCTCGGCGACCTTGACGTGGTCGACGCCGTAGACGCCGAGCTCGGGGGCGTTGATGTTCTCAAACTCCAGGTTGACCTGGAAGTTGATGTCCAGACCGATCTGGGCCTGGCGGATCAGGCCGAGGTAGGCGTTGTTCACCAGGACGTGGACGTACGGGATCCGGTGCTGGGCGGCGACGGCCAGCTCCTCGATCAGGAACTGGAAGTCGTAGTCGCCGGACAGGGCGACGACCGGGGAGTCCGGGTCGGCCTTGGCGACGCCGATCGCGGCCGGGATGGTCCAGCCGAGCGGGCCGGCCTGGCCGCAGTTGATCCAGTGCCGCGGCTTGTAGACGTGCAGCATCTGCGCGCCGGCGATCTGGGAGAGGCCGATGGTGGTGACGTAACGGGTGTCCGGGCCGAAGGCCTTGTTCATCTCCTCGTACACGCGCTGCGGTTTCATCGGCACGTTGTCGAAGTGCGTACGGCGCAGGAGGGTCGCCTTGCGCTCCTGGGTGGAGGCGACCCACGCGGAGCGGTCGGGCAGCCTGCCCTCCGCCTTCAGTTCCTTCGCGACCTCGATGAACAGCTCCAGCGCGACCTTGGCGTCGGAGACGACACCGTAGTCCGGCGGGAAGATCTTGCCGATCTGGGTGGGCTCGATGTCGACGTGGACGAACGTCCGCTCGCCGCGGTAGACGTCCAGCTTGTAGCCGGTGTGGCGGTTGGCCCAGCGGTTGCCGATGCCGAGGACGGCGTCGGACTCCAGGAAGTTGGCGTTGCCGTATCGGTGCGAGGTCTGGACGCCGACCATGCCGGCGTTCAGCTCGTGGTCGTCGGGCAGCGCGCCCCAGCCCATCAGGGTCGGCACGACCGGGGTCTGGGTCAGCTCGGCGAACTCGACCAGCAGGTCGGCGGCATCGGCACCGAGGACACCGCCGCCGGCGACGATGACCGGGCGCTCGGCGGCGAGCAGGAAGGAGAGCGCCTTCTCGATCTGGGCGCGGGTCGCGGCGGGCTTGTAGACCGGCAGCGGCTCGTACGTGTCCGGGTCGAACTCGATCTCGGTCTGCTGGACGTCGATCGGCAGGTCGATCAGGACCGGGCCGGGGCGGCCGGAGCGCATCAGGTGGAAGGCCTGCTGGAAGACGCCCGGGACCTGCGCGGCCTCCAGGACGGTGACCGCCATCTTGGTCACCGGCTTGGCGATCGAGGCGATGTCGACGGCCTGGAAGTCCTCCTTGTGGATCACGCTGGTGGGCGCCTGGCCCGTGATGCACAGGATCGGGACCGAGTCACCGATGGCGGAGTACAGGCCGGTGATCATGTCGGTGCCGGCGGGGCCGGAGGTGCCGATGCAGACGCCGATGTTGCCCGGCCTGGTGCGGGTGTAGCCCTCGGCCATGTGCGAGGCGCCCTCGACGTGGCGGGCGAGGGTGTGCTGGATGCCGCCACCCTCCTTGAGCGCCTTGTAGAAGGGGTTGATCGCCGCTCCCGGCACGCCGAAGGCGTCGGTGACGCCCTCACGCTTGAGGATCTCAACTGCCGCGCGGGCAGCGGTCATACGAGCCATCGAGTACTCCTGCTTCGGCTGTCGGATGCGTACTCCCGTCGCGCCCCGCGGTGAGCACAGCTGCGTCCGTGATGTTCATTAGTTTCCGCATTACGGAATTTAATTTCTACTATCTGGAAGCAATGTAGGGGGGCGGACGAAAGCCGTCAAGAGACACCGGAGAGGGCCGCGAATCGGCGAAGACCCGGCAAGCGCCGGACAAGCGGGGCAGGACAGGAGGACCATGGGCAGCGCTGTCCCGACGCGACGCCTGGGAGTGGGCCATGCCCGAGAGCGTGCCGGTGCGCTGTCCGGCCTGTCGGCGCGAGTACGTCTACACCGCGCCGGTCTACCCGTGCGCGTGCGGCACCCCCACCGCACCGCGCCTGGATCCGGCCGCCGAGCCGGTCGTGACGGTGCACCGCGCCTGGGACGACGAGTGGATCGCGGTGCCGTGCGCCGCCTGCGGCCGCCGGAGCCACTGGCCCCACCCGGAACTGGGCTGCCCCTGCGGCACGGTCCTGCGCATCCCGGTCACCGCCCCCTCCGGGCCCGGACCCCTTACGGGGGCGGAACCGCCGGACCGGGAATCCGGGACACACGCCGGGACACGGCCGGGCGCGGCTCCGCCGCCCGGAGCAGGCACCGGACCGACACCGAATCCCGCGTCGAGACCGGGGGCAGCGGGGCCGGAAGCAGTACCGGGGACAGGGACAGGCACACAGCCGGACCTGAGATCGGCGCCCACGACGGACTCAGCGACGACATCAACTTCGGAGCCGGCACAGGAGCCGGGCACGGTGCAGGGGGCAGGCTCGGCACAGGAGCCGGATACGGCGGCGGAAGCAGGCCCAACACAGGAGACGGCATCGGCGCAGGAAATGGGTCCGGCGCCGGGGACAGGCTCGGCACAGGGGACAGGCTCGGCACAGGAGACGGGATCGGCGCAGGAGATGGGTCCGGCGCCGGGGGCAGGCTCGGTGCAGGAGCCGGATACGGCGGCGGAAGCAGGCCCAACACAGGAGACGGGATCGGCGCAGGAAATGGGTCCGGCGCCGGGGGCAGGCTCGGCACAGGGGCCGGATACGGCGGCGGAAGCAAACCCAGCAGAGGAGACGGGATCGACGCAGGAGATGGGCCCGGCGCCGGGGGCAGGCTCGGTGCAGGAGCCGGATACGGCGGCGGAAGCAGGCCCAACACAGGAGACGGGATCGGCGCAGGAGATGGGTCCGGCGCCGGGGGCAGGATCAGCGCAGGAGACGGACTCGGCGCCAGGGGCAGGATCGGCACAAGAGACGGACTCGGCGCCGGAGACAGGCCCGGCGCCGCAGCGGGACTCGGTGCCGCAGGCAGGCCCGGTACCGAAGGCGGGCGAGGCACCGGCCGGACGGGGGACGCCGGTGGGAGGCGGAGTGCCCGCAGGAGGCGAGGTGCTGCCGAAAAGCGGTGTGACGGCCGGAGGCGAGCCGCCGATGGAAGGCAGCGTCCCCCCGGAAGGCGAGGCCGTGGCCAGAGCCGAGGTACCGACGGAAGGCAGGGCGCCGGCCGGAGACGAGGTGCCGATGGGAGCCGGGACCCCGGCCGGAGACGGGACACCGGTCGGACTCGGCACCCCGACCAAACACGGGACACCACCCGCACACGCCACCCCGACCGAAGACGGCACCCCGACCGAAGACGGGACACCACCCCCACCCAGCACCCCGGCAGAACACGCGACACCACCCGCACCCGAGTCGCCCGCGGCCGGAACCCGAGAGGTGTCAGAGGTGGGGGCGGGCTGGGGGGTCGTTGCCCGGCCGGCGTTTCAGCCGCGTGTCATCCGTACCGCCCGGGACGCCGTCACCACCGCCGCGCTGTATCTGCGCTGGCTCGGCTACC
Source organism: Streptomyces sp. MUSC 14 (assembly GCF_001866675.1). Lineage (NCBI taxonomy): Bacteria > Bacillati > Actinomycetota > Actinomycetes > Kitasatosporales > Streptomycetaceae > Streptomyces > Streptomyces sp. MUSC 14. The sequence goes on along the minus strand of NZ_MLYN01000028.1, from coordinate 172,340 downwards.
GGGACATCCGGCGGGCCGACCAGCGGCCGCCGAACGGCATCGGGCTCGCCGCCCACGGGCTCCTCGCCCAGGTGGACCCGACCGTCCGCCCGGCGGCGCCGCGGGACGTGGAGTGCCTGTGGCTGACGGCGATGACGGAGTCCGCGGACTGTGTGTACTTCTCACTGGCCGGCTACACGGACGACGCCCGCCTGAGCGCGGCCGCCCTGGCCGTCCCCCTGTTCGTGCTGGATCTCGCGGGCGTCCCCCAGCCGATGAACGACGCGGCGGACGCCCTGCACACCGAGGGCGCGCCGGAGCGGGGGACGAGGGCGCGGGACGGGCGGACCTGAGGCCGGGAACGAGCCGGACGCCGGCTCAGCCGCCGTAGGTCTCCCGCAGTTCGATCTTGCGGACCTTCCCGGACACCGTCATCGGGAAGGCGTCGAGGAGCCGGAGCCTGCTCGGGACCTTGTAGTGGGCGAGCCGGCCCGCGCAGAAGGCGCGCAGGTCCTCCAGGGTGAGCGGGTCGGCGGGGTCCTGCGGGATGACGCAGGCGAGCACCTCCTCGCCGTACTTCTCGTGCGGCACCCCGACGACCTGGACGTCCTTGATCCGCGGGTGGGCGTGGAGGAACTCCTCGATCTCGCGCGGGTAGATGTTCTCGCCGCCCCGGATGATCATGTCCTTGATGCGGCCGACGATCTCCACGTAGCCGTCGTCCCGCATCGTCGCCAGGTCACCGGTGTGCATCCAGCGGCCCGCGTCGACGGCCTCGGCGGTCTTCTCGGGCTCGTTCCAGTAGCCGAGCATCACGCTGTAGCCGCGGGTGCACAACTCACCCGCCGTGCCGCGGGGTCGGGTCATACCCGTGGCCGGGTCGACGATCTTCACCTCCAGGTGGGGCAGCACGCGTCCGACGGTGGCCGTGCGGTGTTCGAGGTCGTCCTCGACACGGGTCTGGAGCGAGACGGGAGAGGTCTCGGTCATGCCGTAGCAGATGGAGACCTCGGCCATGTGCATCTCGGCGACGACCCGCTTCATCACCTCCACCGGGCACGGCGAGCCCGCCATGATGCCCGTACGGAGCGTGGACAGGTCGTACGACGCGAAGTCGGGGAGGTTCAGTTCCGCGATGAACATCGTCGGCACGCCGTACAGGGACGTGCAGCGCTCCCGCTGGACCGCCTCCAGCGTGGCCCGCGGTTCGAAGGACGGTGCCGGGATGACCATGCAGGCGCCGTGCGAGGTGGCCGCGAGGTTGCCCATCACCATGCCGAAGCAGTGGTAGAAGGGCACCGGGATGCAGATCCGGTCCTGCTCGGTGTAGGAGATCGACTCCCCCACGAAATAGCCGTTGTTGAGGATGTTGTGGTGGGAGAGGGTGGCGCCCTTGGGGAAGCCGGTCGTGCCCGAGGTGTACTGGATGTTGATGGGGTCGTCGCAGGACAGCTCCGGGTACGGGGCGTCGCCGGTGCCCCGCGCGAGCAGCTCCTCCCAGCTCGGGTCGCCGATGTGGACGGTCTCGCGCAGCTCCGGGCAGCGCCCCCGGACCTCCCGCACCATCGCCCGGTAGTCGCTGGTCCTGTGGCCGAGGGAGGCGAAGAGCAGGGAGATCCCGGCCTGGCGCAGGACGTACTCGACCTCGTGGGTGCGGTAGGCCGGGTTGATGTTCACCATGATCGCGCCGATGCGGGCGGTGGCGTACTGCACCAGCACCCACTCCGGGCAGTTGACCGCCCAGATGCCGACCCGGTCGCCCTTGGCGACCCCGGCGGCCACCAGGCCCTGCGCCAGCTCCTCGACGGCGGCGCCGAATTCGGCGTACGTCCAGCGCCGCCCCGAGGGCAGGTCGACGAGCGCCTCGCGGTCGGGCCAGGCGGCCACGGCTTGGTCGAGGTTGGCGCCGATGGTGTCGCCGAGCAGGGCGGTGGTGCCCGTGCCGTGCGTGTACGACGGCTGAGACGGATGAGACGGATGAGACGGCTGGGCGGTCACCGGAAGTCCTCCTCGCGGTACTCGTTCGCGGACCCCTCGGCCGTGGCCTCGCGCAGCTCGATGCGGCGGATCTTGCCGGAGACGGTCTTGGGCAGGGCGCCGAACTCCAGTCTGCGGATGCGCTTGTAGGGGGCGAGCACCTGGCGGGAGTGCTCGAAGACGACCTTCGCGGTGTCCGGGCCCGGCTCGTAGCCCTCGGCGAGGACGACGTACGCCTTCGGCACCGCGAGCCGCAGCTCGTCCGGTGCGGGCACGACGGCCGCCTCGGCCACCGCCTCGTGCTCCAGCAGCGCGCTCTCCAGCTCGAACGGGCTGATCTTGTAGTCGGAGGCCTTGAAGACGTCGTCCGCGCGGCCGACGTAGGTGAGGTAGCCGTCCGCGTCGCGGGCGGCGATGTCGCCGGTGCGGTAGTAGCCGCCCGCCATCGCCTCGGCCGTACGGTCCGGGTCGCCGTGGTAGCCGGTCATCAGGCCGACCGGGCGCTCGGCGAGGTCGAGGGCGATCTCGCCCTCGACGGCGCCGGGCGCGCCCGAGACCGGGTCGAGGAGTTCGACGCGGTACCCGGGGCTCGGGCGGCCCATGGAGCCGGTCTTGAGGACCTGACCGGGGCTGTTGGAGACCTGCACGGCGGTCTCGGTCTGCCCGAAGCCGTCCCGGACGGTGACGCCCCAGGCCCGCCGGACCTGCTCGATCACCTCGGGGTTCAGCGGCTCCCCGGCGGCGACCACCTCGCGGGGCGGGGTGCGCAGCCGGCCGAGGTCGGCCTGGACCAGCATCCGCCACACCGTGGGCGGGGCACAGAAGGAGGTCACCCCGTGCCGGTCCATCTCGGCCATCAGCCGGGCCGCGTCGAAGCGCGTGTAGTTGTGGATGAAGACGGTCGCCTCGGCGTTCCACGGCGCGAACAGGTTGGACCAGGCGTGCTTGGCCCAGCCGGGCGAGGAGATGTTCAGATGCACGTCGCCGGGTTTCAGGCCGATCCAGTACATGGTCGCCAGATGCCCGATCGGGTACGAGGTGTGGGTGTGCTCGACCAGCTTGGGGCGGGCGGTCGTACCGGAGGTGAAGTACAGCATCAGCGGGTCGTCGGCCAGGGTGGGGCCGTCGGGCACGAACGCGGCGGGCGCGTCGTACGCGTCCTCGTACACCGCCCAGTCCGCCGCCTGGTCCGCCCCGGCCGCTCCCCCGACCGCGATCCGCGTGTAACCGCCGGGCACCCCGGCGAACTTGGCGGCGTCCTCGGCCCGCGCGATCACGTGTCTGACCCGGCCCCGGTCCACGCGGTCGCGCAGGTCTGCCGGGCCGAGCAGCGGGGTGGCCGGGATGACGACCGCGCGCAGCTTCATCGCGGCCAGCGCGGTCTCCCACAGCTCGGCCTGGTTGCCGAGCATCACCAGGATCCGGTCCTCGGCGGCGACGCCCCGCGCGCGCAGATGGTTCGCGACCCGGTTCGAGCGCTCGGCCATCTCGGCGAAGGACAGCTTCGTCTCGCCGCCGTCCTCCTCGACGATGTGCAGCGCGGTCCGGTCGTTGCCGGCGGCGATCACGTCGAACCAGTCCAGCGCCCAGTTGAAGTGCGCGGGCCGCGGCCAGGCGAAGCCCTCGTAGGCGGTGGCGTAGTCCTCGCGGTGCGCCAGCAGGAAGTCCCGGGCGTTGCGGAACACCTCGGTCACCGTGCTCATCACATAACTCCTTGCTGTTCCGGACCATTGCCGGGCGGCTCTCTGGCATCGTCTAATCCGTGATGCAGGTCTCACTACCCCCGAACGGGGGTGTGGACGACCGGAAGGACGGACCAGGTGACGGCGGACGCGGCGGGGGCAGTGGAGATCGGTGGCGCGCTGGCCCGGCTGCGGCGGGCGACGGGGCTCCCGGTGGCCTTCGGCGGGCTGCTGGAGTCGGGGCGGCCGCAGATCCGGATCAGCGAGCTGAGCGGAACGCACACGGCGGCGCTGCGCGCGCTCGCGGTGACGTCCGGCAACGGGCTCGGCGGCAAGGCGGTGGCGCTGGCCCGGCCGTGCGCGGTGACGGACTACTCCAGCTCCCGGCAGATCAGCCACGAGTACGACGTCCAGGTGGCCACCGAGGGCATCCACTCGATCGTCGCCGTGCCGGTGGTGGTGCGGCGCCGGGTGCGCGGGGTGCTGTACGGCGCGCTGCGCTCGGTCCAGCCGCTCGGTGACCGCACGCTGGGCGCGGCCGTGGCCGCCGCCCGGGACGTGGAGCAGGCGCTGGTGGTGCAGGACGAGGCGCGGGAGCTGCTGGCGACGGCGCGGGCGGAGCCGGCCGGGGCCGACCGGGGCGCGGCCTGGGAGCAGGTGCGCGAGGCGCACGCGGCGCTGCGCGCGCTCGCACCCCGGATCCCGGACCCCGGTCTGCGGGCCGAACTGCTGGCCGCCTGCGGGCTGTTGACCGCATCGCGCCCGGCCGGCGGCGCGGCTCTGGCGCCGCGCGAACTCGACGTGCTGTCCTGGGTGGCGGCGGGGGCCACCAACGCGGCCGTGGCCGAACGGCTGGGGTTGCGCCCGGAGACGGTGAAGGGCTATCTGCGTTCGGCGATGCGGAGGCTCGGCGCCCACACACGAGGGGAGGCGGTGACCGCGGCCCGCAGGGCGGGGCTGCTGCCGTAGCCCGGCACGGACGGCCGCGACAGCAGTAAACAAACCTTCCTATTCAATGGGAACGGCCGTGATTTTCCCCGAGCTTGCCCTTCTGTTATTTCCCTCACGACCGCTTCCGGCCGAATTTCAGCGATCGTTGCCTAGAATTTGGCCCGGACACGCCACACGAGGGGAGCGGTGACCGTGCGACGGGACTTCCAGGAGCCTGCCAAGTGCCGTCCCGACCTGGTCATCGGCCGCGAGGAGCTGTTCACCGGCGCCCGGGAGCAGCTCGCCTCGGGCGGCAGCGTGCTGCTCCACGGTCCCGCCGGAATAGGGAAATCGACCGTCCTGCGGGCATTGGTCGAGGAATACGGCGCCACCGCGCACACGGTCCTGCGCTGCTCGGCCACCGAGTCCGAATCCCACCTTCCCTTCCTGGCCCTGGCCGACCTCCTCGGGCTGGTCCTCGACGACGTCGCGCCGCGGCTGCCCGCCGCCCAGCGCACCGCCCTGGAGTCGGCCCTCACCGGCCGCGGCGAGTCCAGCCTCCAGCGCGACGGCCTCGCCCTGCGCCTCGCCGTGCTCTCCGCGCTGCGCGCGCTGGCCGCGCGCGGCGGGGTCCTCGTCGTCGCCGACGACCTGCAGTGGCTGGATCCGGCCAGTGCCGAACTGCTCGGCTTCGCCGCCCGGCGCCTGGAGGGCACCCCGGTCCAACTCCTGTGCGCGGTACGCACGGAGGGCACCGAGAGCCAGGAGTACGACCGGCATCTGCGGGCCTGCCCGCCGGACACCCTCGCGGTCCGGCTGGGCGCGCTGACCCGCACTCAGGTGGCCCAGCTGCTCGACCACCGGGGCCACGGGCACCTGCCCCGCTCCACGGTCCGCGAGATCCACCGCACCTCCGGCGGCAACCCGCTGTTCGCCCTGGAGCTCGGCCGCGCCCTCGCCGAGCGCCCCACCCCGCCCCGGCCGGGCGAGCCGCTGCCGGTGCCGACCAGCCTGCGCGCCCTGGTGCTCAGCCGCCTGGACATGCTGTCCGTCGAGGCCCGGCGCACCCTGCTGGTGGCCAGCGCCGGCGCGAGACCCACCCCGGCCCTGCTGCACGCGGCGGGCCGGCCGCACGCCGAGGCCGAGTGCGCCCAGGCCGCCGAACTCGGGCTGCTGGCCACCGAGCCCGACGCCCCTGCCGTACGCTTCGCACACCCGCTGATCTCCGCCGCGCTGTACGCCGAGGCGCCCGCGCCGGAGCGGCGGGCGGCGCACGCGGCGCTGTCCACGGCCGCCTCCGACCCGATCGAGCGGGCCCGGCACCTGGCGCTGGCCACCGTGGGCGCCGACCCGGAGGTGGCCGCCCGGCTCGCCGAGGCCGCCGCCCTCGCCCGGGACCGGGGCGCCCCCTCGGTCGCCGCCCAGCTGGGACTGCTCGCCGCCCGGCACACCCCGGCGGACGGCGCACCGCGGCAGCAGGAGCGCCGGCTCCAGGCCGCCGAGGACGCCATCACCGCGGGCGAACTGGACCTGGCCCGGGACATCGCCCGCGAGGTGCTCGCCCGGGCGGCCGTGCCCGCCGACCGGGTGCGGGCCTGGATGATCGTCATCGACAGCGCCGGGCACACCATGGCCGAGGTGGACGCCGTCTTCCCGCAGGCCCTCGCCGACGCCGGCGACGACCCCCGGCTGCTGGCCCTGGTCCACTACCAGCTGGCCTGGCGGGCGCTGATCGTGGCGGGCGACTTCACCGAGGCCCGCGAGGCCGCCGCGCACGCTGCCGAGCTGGCCGCGCGCGGCCGGGAACGGCGCACCGAGCTGCTCGCGCTCGCCTTCCAGGCGCAGACCGAGACCCTGATGGGCCATCCGGAGGCGCCCCGCACCATCCAGCGGGCCCTGAAGGAGCCGCAGGACCCCCGGGTGACCTGGCACCACAACGGGGCGCTCAGCGCCCGGTTCCGCTGGCTGGTCATGGGCGACCAGCTGGCGGAGGCGCGAACGACGGTCACCGCGCTGCTGCGCGAGGTGCGCCGGCGCGGTTCGGTGGAGAGCGAGGTGCACTTCCTGCGCGGCCTCGCCGAGACCGAGCTGCGCGCCGGGCACTGCGGGCGCGCCCTGGAGCTAGCCCGCGACAGCCTGCGCCTGGCCCGGGACTCCGGGATCGGCGAGACCGCCTCGGCGATGCTGACCTCGCTCGCGGAGGCCTCCGGCGGCGACGTGGACCGGGCGCTCGCGCTCGCCCGGGAGGCGGTGCAGCACGCGGAGCAGGACGGCGACCAGATGTATCTCTCCCGGGCGCTGGGCGCGCTCGGGTACGCCCAGCTGGTGGCCGGGGACCCGGCGGGCACGGTGCGCTCGCTGCGCCGGGTGCGCCGGCTGGAGCTGGGGCTCGGCATCACCGACCCGGCGCGCGGCCGCTGGCAGGGCGACCTCGCCGAGGCACTGGTCCGAACCGGTGAACCGGCGGAGGCCCAGGACGTCATCGACGTGAGCCGCGAGCACGCCCTCAGGCTGGGCCGGGAGAGCGTCCTCGCCGTCCTGGACCGCTCCGAGGCGCTGGTGCGGGCCGCCCGGGGCGACCTGGAGGCGGCGACGGCCCAGCTGACGTCCGCTCAGGACCGGCTCGGCAAGCTCGGCTACGGGCTGGAGGAGGCGCGGGCCGCGTTCGCGCTGGCCCGGCTGCGGCCACGGCGCCCCGCGGGCGGCACAGGAGCCACGGCACGCGCGGCCGGCGGGGCGGGTGCGGACGGCGCGGCCGGGACGAGGAGCGCGAGCGGCACAGGGGGCGCCGGTGGCGGGGAGGGGGCCGGGGCGCGGCGCCCGGCGGCGGGGTTCGACGAGGCCACCCGGATGTTCCGGCGCTGCCGGGCGCTGCCCTGGCTGCGCCAGGTGGACGAGGCCCTGACCGTCCCCGAGCCGGACCCGGCGCCGGCCGCGGCGGACGCCCTGGACGCGCTCGGCGTGCTGGCCGCGATGGAGCGTCAGGTCGCCGCGCTGGTCATGGAGGGTGCCACCAACCGGGAGATCGCCGCCCGGCTGTTCATCAGCGTCAAGACGGTGGAGGCGACCCTGACCCGGGTCTACCGCAAGCTGGGGATCCGGTCGCGGGTCGACATCGTCCGATTGGCGGCGGCTCACCGCGCGAAGTGACGGCGCCGCCGGTTAACTGAACCGGACCGAGGGTTTTCCCTCACGCCACCCGCTAGGGGGTTCCCTCATTGGGAGCCGACGGTTCCGGGTCCTAGCGTAAAGGACGTGCCGCTCGCCCGGGCACACGGGGTCCGGTCCCGCGAACCCCGTACACCCCGCCCGTGCGACCCCCCACCGGTGCAACCCCCACTGAGGAGACTCATGTTCGGGCTCAGACGTGCCAGAAAGACCGCCGCGATCACGGTGGCCGGTGCCGCCGCCGCGGCGACCACGCTGCTCGCCTCCCCCACGGCGAGCGCGGCCCCGCAGCCCATCGTCGGCGGTACGACCACCACGACGGCGGCGTACCCGTTCGTCATGCAGATCACGGACGCCTCCGGAAACCAGTTCTGCGGCGGCACCCTGGTGGCCGCCGACAAGGTCGTCACGGCCGCGCACTGCATGGTCGGCGAGTCGACGAGCAGCGTCCGGGTGGTCGGCGGCCGGACCTTCCTGAACGGCACCGACGGCACGGTCAGCAAGGTCAGCAAGATCTGGATCAACCCGAACTACACCGACGCCACGCAGGGCAACGACGTGTCCGTGCTGACCCTGTCGACGTCGATGCCGTACACCGCGGCGAAGTACGTGTCCGCCTCGGACACCGGGGTGTACACGACCGGCGCCACGGCCCGCATCCTCGGCTGGGGCACCACCTCGGAGAACGGCGGGTCCTCCAACCAGCTGCGGACCGCGACCGTCCCGCTCGTGGCCGACTCCAGCTGCAAGACCTCCTACGGTTCGGACTTCGTCCAGTCCGACATGGTTTGCGCCGGATACGCGTCCGGCGGCACAGACACCTGCCAGGGCGACAGCGGCGGTCCCCTGCTCATCGGGGGCGTCCTGGCAGGGATCACTTCCTGGGGAGAGGGGTGCGCGGAGGCCGGCTACCCGGGTGTCTACACCCGGCTGGCCACCTTCTCGGACCTCGTGACCGCGCAGATCCGCGCGTGACCGGGAAACAGCACACCTGAGCATCCCTCAGGTCGATACCAGGGGGACGTTGCGGGCCACCACGAGCGGCCCGCAACGTCCCCCTCTCCATTGCTGTACGGCGTTGAGCCGTCGGGGGGCCGCTCAACGCCGTACGACGGCCGCAAACGGGATCTCGCGCACATCCTTCGATCGGGTGATCCCGGCGTTTCTTCAGGGCGTCTCCCGGCCTCCCGGTGGGCCGGCGTGGTCGCACACCGACTGGAGCCAGGTCAGGGCGTGGGCCAGGCGCAGGGAGTCCAGGTTCGTCAGCAGGGTGCCGAGGTGGTCGGGGTGGGCGAGGTACTCGATCGTCGCCTCGGCGAAGGCGTCGCGCACCGAGGGCGGCATCGCGTCGGAGGCGTCGAAGCAGTGCACCGCGCGGTCGTCGAGGAGGGTCGCGGCGAGGGACCGGTGCCAGTCGGCGCCCCGGGCGGAAGGGGCGGGCTGGGCGTCGGGGCTGACGGAGAAGCCCGACTCCCTGGCGTTCCAGGCGCGTTGGGCGCCGGCCGAGGCGAGGTAGCGGATCAGGGTGCGGGCCGGTGAGGTGTCGTGCAGCAGGGCGACCAGGTCGCCGGAGACCTCCCAGGCGTCGCCGGCCTTCGCCCCGGGGATGAGCCGGGCGGAGGGCTCGTACCGTCCGTCGGCGCGTTTCCAGGGGTCCTGGCTGCGGATGAAGGACGCCTGGTGCTCCAGTGTGCAGCCGCGCGGGGTGCGGGTGACCGGCTCGGCCGCGTCCTGGTACGGCGTCTTCAGCGCCCGGCGCACCAGGGCCGGGTCCCCGCCCGCGCCGACGAGGCGGCCCCAGGTCGTCCAGGCCCCCTTCACCTGCGCGGACCGCCAGGGCAGTGCACCGCGCGCCCAGCGCTGGTAGGCGTCCGGGCCGTACTGCTGGAGCAGGATGTCCTCGATCCAGTCGGTGCCGGGCCAGCCGCTGGTCGCCCCGGAGCCCATGCCGAGGCACCACTGCCCGGGCTGCCGCGCGGCCGCGGCGCGCTGCTGTGCGCTCATGCCGGCCGGGTACCAGACGATGCTCTTCAGGTCGGCCTTGAGGGGGAACCAGTACACGTGCCCGTCCAGCGGCGTGGTCCAGGACGCGCCGAAGCCGGTCCGGGGCAGCAGGCCGTCGAGCGGCTTCAGCTGTCCCTGCCGGGCGTAGCCGGCGAGTTCGCCGGGCCCGGTCAGCACCACCACGTCGGGCGGGGTGCCGGCCTCGACGTCGGCGCCGAGCACCTGGCTCTCGGCGGAGCTGCCCTGGTAGTCGACGTGGATGTGGTGCGTGCGCGCGAACGGGTCGAGGACCGTCGCGCGGAAGTTGCGCTCGTCCGTGCCGGTCCAGTTCGCCAGCAGGGTGACGGTCGGCTCCTGCCCGAGGGCGCGTACGCCGGCGACGAGGGCCGCAGCGAGCAGGACGAGGCAGCCCGCCAGCACGGTGAGGGTGCGGGCACGGCGGCGGCGCGGGGCGGCGACGGGGGCACGGGCGGACGCGGGGGCGGTGGCCGGCGTGGGGCCGGTGTGCGGGGCGCTCACCGGGGCCTGAACCGGTAGTCGTCGATGTGCCGCCGCAGTCCCGTCTCGGCGAGGGCCATGAGCAGGATGCCTCCGATCAGGATCCACACCGCCGCCGACGCACGGAAGCCGGTGTGGGCGAGGTACGAGGCGGTGTGCCGCCCCGCGTCGGTGATGAGCGGTCCGGACAGCGGGCGGTCGAGCAGGGCGCGGGTGTGCGCCATGCCCCGGTGCGTCCGGGAGGTGAACAGCAGCGCGGTGGCCACCCAGGACACGAGCAGGGCGCCCGCCGCGAGGAGCCCGCGGTTGAACCGGCGGCGGAAGCGGCGGCGCAGGAACAGCTGGGTCTCCAGCAGGGCCGCGGCGAGGACGAGGGTCAGCAACAGGGTGGCGGTCCAGCCGCACCACAGCAGCGGCCCGAAGGCGGTCTGGCGGTGCACCGTGGCACGCAGCTGGGTGCGCAGCGCCGTCAGCCGGGCCCGGATGCCGGAGCCCTGGTCCGTCAGGACGCTGGTGGCGTAGCTCAGGTAGGCCTGGCGCAACACGCTGCCGGCGGGCTGGAGTTGGGCCTGCTGGACCTTGACGGCGTACACGGTGATGAGGCCGGCGGCCGTCTGGAGGGCCTGCCGGCCCGCCGCCCCGCCGATGTCGTCCCCGGCGGCGGCCGCGAGACTCTGCGCGGCGACCGAGATCTGCTTCTGGAAGTCGCTGGTCGGCGCCGCCGCGCCGGCGTCCCGCTGGGCCTCGTCGAGCGCGTACAGGGCGGTGTCGAGGGACAGCACGGCCGGAGCACTGGCGCTGCGCAACGGACCGGCGTCCCCGTGCACCCCCTCGTACGACAGGAACAGGCAGAGTGTCAGCAGCCCCGACAGGAGCAGGAGCAGCCGGTGGCGTACGGCGAGGCCGTGCGCCGTACCGCTGACGCCCGCGCCGGGGCGGCCGGTGTCGTGCGGGGACCTGACGGGCACGGACGCCGGGGTCATGCGGGAGACCCCCTCAGGGGGCGGCCGCAGTCGCCTCCGCAGTAGGCGGAGTCGGCCGGGCCGAGCCACTTGCACTCCGGGCACTCGACCAGGTCCCCGGGGCCGCCCTCCGGCGCGCGGCCGGCGCCGGGTGGCGGGCCGGGGGCGGAGGGCTCGGGCGGGGTCGTCAGCGCGCTGGAGAGGATCAGGTGCTGCCAGTCCACGTCCTTCAGGCCGCTGCGGACCCGGCCCGTGCCCGGCCCGGTCCCGTCCTCTCCCTTCTCCTCGATGCGCCGCAGCGCGCCCACGAGCTGGGCGTCGCCCAGCTCACCGGCCACGGCCAGCACCCGCGCCAGCGCGCGGTCCGCCGCCGCCCGGCCCTCGGCGCCGCGCAGCCACGCCCGGTAGGCCTCGGCCACGGCGCCCTCCACCTGCTGGTACAGCTCGCGCCGGCGCACCCCGGGATGCTGTCGTGAGGCGTCGCGGGGGTTGTCGGTCCAGCGCACCAGGACGGGTCTCGGCGGGGGCAGCCGCACCGGGCGTCCGGCCTCGGGTACGACCACCTCCACGGCGGCGAGCTGGAGGTCCTCGCCGGTCTCGCGGCCGGTCGGGTCGGCACTCAGGACGGCCTGGAAGTGCCGTACCTCGTCGCCCCAGGCCCGGGTGACGTACTCGGTGGCGCGGCCGCCGGAGCCGGCGGCCGGGACGGCGGTCAGCTCCTGCTCGTGCGGCACCACCTGGGTGATCCGGCGGATCACCGTGCCGGGGGTGGGGGTCAGTCTGATGCGCAGCTCGGGTACCGCCGTGCCGAGCAGGTCCCGCATCAACTCCTCGTAGGCCGCGGTCAGTTCGGACTCGTCGCGGACCGCTCCGGCCCGGCCGTGCAGCCGCCGGGTGATGCGCAGCAGCAGCTCGGCGTCCCAGTCGTCGCCGATGCCCCAGGCGTCGCAGACGAACCGGCCCTCGCACGCGTCCAGCGCGGTCCGGAGGGTCATGGCGGCCCGGTGGTCGTGCTCGTTGCGCCCGTCGGTCAGCAGCAGGACGTGCTTGACCGGGGCGCTCTGCCGCGTCAGCAGCCGGCGGGCGAGGTCGAGCCAGGTGCCGATGGCGGTGCCGCCGTCCGCGTCCAGGATCCGTACGGCCCGCTCGGCGGCGTCGCGTTCGGCGGGCCCGGCGACCGCCATCGGCGGGCCGCCGGGGCCGGGATGGACCACACCGGCCCGGAACCGCCCGGAGAGCACGGCGAAGGGCGTGCCGTCGGGCAGCAGCCGGACCGCGGCGACGGTGGCGTCCTTCGCGGCGTGCAGCTTGGCGGCCGGGTGGAGCATGGAGCGGGAGGTGTCGACGATCAGCACCTCGGCGAGCGCGGGCCGCGCCCCGGGGCCGGCGGCGAGCCCCGCTCCGCCGTGGCTGCTGACGCCGATCTCCAGGATGGCGTGCATCTCCCGGCCGGCACAGCCCCCGGTCGTGGGCGCGGCGGCGGGCAGTTCCTTCTGCTGGCCGACCGCGAGCGTCACCTCGATCGGTCCGGGCACGGTCATCGTCGTCCCCCACGTGGTGGTCAGAAGGTGGTCGTCGGGCGGACCGCGTGGGCCAGGTCGAGGAGCCGGCCGTGTTCCGCGGCGGTGCGGGCCTGCGCGGCCAGCTGCCGGAAGGAGTGCTCCAGCAGGGTGCGCAGGCCGTCCTCGTCGCCGGGCCCGAGGAGGTCCCCGGCGCACGCCTCGCCCCAGCCCGGCTCCGGCCGGCCGTACAGGGCGTGCTCGCGGACCTCGGCGGCCAGCCGGGCCCGGGACTCGCCGTCGGCGGCGCCGCCGTCCAGGCGCAGTTCGGGCAGCCGCCGGGCGGCGTCGGCCAGATCGGCCGGCGAGGGCGGGCCGATGCGCAGGAGGCCGGCGCGGACGCGTACCGCCGCGATCCGGGCGGCGTCGTGGTGGCGGGAGGTGGCCGGGACGTCGTCGAGGACATGGACGGCCGCGTCCCGGCCGCCGTCGGCCAGATGGCAGCGGGCCAGCCCGAACGCGGCGGCGGTGTGCGCGAAGTCCCGTTTCCACACGGCCTCGTAGCACAGTGCGGCGCGGGCGATGCACTGCCGGCGGACCCGCGCGGCCTCGGACTCGGCTCCGGCTTCCCCTTCCCCGTGTGCGCCTGCTTCGGCCTCGGCCTGCCCGGCCGTGTGCTCCGCGCAGTAGCCGAGGGCCAGTTTGGGGACGTACTCGCCGGGCAGTGCGCCGTACACGGCGCCGAAGTGGTCCCCGGCCTCGGCGACCTCGCCCCGGCTGAGGCACAGGACGCCGCGGTGCCAGGCGAGGCGCCAGTCGTGGGCGGCGGCGCGCTCGCCGAGCTGGGTCTCGGCCTCGGCGAGCCAGCTCTCGGCCTGGCGCCGCTCACCGCGTCTGAGGTAGGCGCGGCACAGCCACAGCGCGGTCTCGGGGGTGCCGAGCCGGGCTTCGCGGGACCAGTCCAGGGCGACCTCGTCGGCGGCGTCGGGCGAGAACGTGTCCAGCAGCAGGGCGGCGCCGTCGGCGGGGTCGGGCACCGGCTCCGGGAGGGCGCCCGCGACCTCGGCGGCGGCGGGCGGGGCGACGTCCAGCGGTACGGGCCGTGCGCCGGGGCGTGCGGTCCAGTGGTCCAGGGCCGGGATCGCGCCGAGCCCGGCGTCGAGGCCGGCGCCGGCGGCGCGGAACCGGGTGGAGCTCTCCGGCAGCTGCTCGCCGAACTGGAGCGAGCGGAACTCCCGTAACACTTCCCAGAGTTGGCGGGACATCTCGGCGGCCGAACGGAACCGGGCGGCGGGTTCGGCATGGGTGGCGCGGTCGACGATCCGGCGGAAGGAGGCGGGGGCGAGCCCGCGGGCCGGTTCGGCTGCGCGGTGCAGGGCCTGGAGGGTCATGCCGACGGTGTAGAGGTCGCTGTCGACGTGCCAGCCGCGCCGGTCGATCTCCTCCTTGGGCGGGGCGAAGCCGGCCGTGTAGACGTACGCGGAGGTGCGGTCGCCGATCGCGCGGACCGCGCCGAGGTCGATGACCTTGACCGCCCGGCCGAAGTGGATGACGTTGGCCGGCTTCATGTCGCAGTACAGCAGCCCGCGTTCGTGCATGTACTGCAGGGCGCCGAGGATCTTGCAGCCGTAGGTGAGGACGTGGTCGAGGCGGGGCCGGCCGTGGAAGATCCGCTCGGCGTCGTCGGCGTCGAAGAGCTGCTGGAGGGAGCGGCCGCCGATGTAGTCCATGACCAGGTAGCCGGTGGGCGGGCGGCCGGGGGCGCGGTGGTCGGCGTAGGTGATGATGCGGACGATGTCGGGGTGGTGCAGGGCGGTCAGGGAGCGGCGCTCCTCGACGGCGCCGAGGCGGGCGCGGGTGTCGTGGACGTCGATCCGGCCCTTGAGGACGACCCGGTGGCCGTCGGCGCGGGTGTCCTCGGCGAGATGGATCCAGCCGAGGCCGCCGCGGGCGAGACAGCCGAGGACCCGGTAGTGGCCGGCGACCACGTCGCTCTTGTCCAGCTGGGGCAGGAAGGAGTACGGCGTGCCGCAGCGCGGGCAGCGGCCGGTGGCGCGGGCGCTCTGGCCGCCGTAGCCGAGGCCGACGGTCATGGTGCAGCCGTCCGCTCCGCAGCGGCGGCCGCCGGTGGGCGGGCGGGGGTCGGCCACGAGGACGTCGTCCGGTACGGGGACCTCCGGCAGGACGACCAGGCCGTGCGGGTCGAGCTCCCCGACCCCGGCGACCGCGTGCACGACGGGCGGCCCGGCGCTCTCCTCGGCGGCGGACGGGACCGGTCGCGCGGCCCGCGCGGGCGGCTCGCTGTGCGCCTCGATGTGCCGGTGCCCGCAGGTGTCGCAGTAGCCGGTCCCCATGATGTGCCCCGCGCAGCCGGGCCGGACGCACGGGATCACGACGCTCTCCCCTCTCCGGAGCGGGGAACCCGGTGCGCCGGAGCCCCGGGCCCGGAATCACCCTGCGCGGTGACCGCTTCGGCCGGTGCCACCGCCGGCTTTCCCGGAACGGGGTCACCGGGCGCCCGCACCGGAGTGCCCGCACCGGAATCGCCCTGCGCCGCGGCCGGGCCGCCCCGGGCCGCCGCCGGGCTTGCGGGGACCGGGTCCGCGGGGCGGGAGCCGTCCGGCGGCGGGAGCGGGGTGTCCCCTGTCCCGGCGGGGCTCCCGGACGTGGGCGCCGAGCAGAAGGCGATGAAGCGCTCGACGGCCGCCTCGGCGCGCTCGACGTCGCACGGCGTGTGCCGCAGCACGGAGAGCGCGTGCTCGTAGAGCAGGTACGCCTCCATGACGGGGTCGCCGGACACCGCCGGGTCGCCGCGCGTTCCCGGCGCACCCGACGTGCCCGCCGTGCCGGAGGCGGCCCGCCCCAGCGGGACGCCCTGTGCCGCCTCGGCGGCGCGGCGGCGGCACAGGGGCCACTCGGCGCTGACCCGGCCGAGGAGTTCCTCGCGGCGGTGGAGGCGGGTGTCGAGGTGGCCGATGGCCTGTTCCAGGCGCCGGCGGCGGCGCTCGGCGGCGTCCTCGAACGCGAACAGCAGCCCGGCGCGGGCGGGTTCGTGCTCGTGGTCCGGGGTGTGGGCGACCCAGGCGCGCAGCATCCGGGTGCGCCGCAGGCCGCCCTCGGCCTGCTCGACCAGCCGGCGGTCGCCGGGGCCGGGCAGCACCCGGTCCCGGAGCCGGTCGAGGGCCGGCCCCAACTCCTCCACGATCCGGTCGAGTTCGCCGTGCAGCCGGGCCCAGCGTTCGCGCAGCGGGCGGTTCACGAGCAGCTCGGTGGCGTGTTCGGCGCGTTCCCCTTCGCGGCGGAAGACCAGCAGCAGCCGGGCGCCCTGGCGGGCGAGCCTGTCCAGCAGGCCGAGCAGGGCGGCGGGTTCGGCGGCCCGGTCGACGCCGACCAGGACCGCGGCGAGCGGGACGGGCAGTGCGCCGAGCCGTTCGGGCCGGGGGTCGTCGCGGATGCCGAGCCGGGCGGCGACCCGGTCCATGACCTCGGCGGCCGTGAGCCCGCCCGCGTCCAGGGCGAGATCGTGGGCGCCGGCCGGGGGCACCGTCTCGGGCGGGTCGTGGCTGACGACGCTGGTGTTCCGGTCGGTGCGCAGCTCCCGGTCGGCGAGCGTGACGGCCCGGCCCAGCGTCCAGTCGCGGTCGCCGCGCTCGGGGACGACGGTGACGCGCACCGGCCAGCCCTCGCCCCGGAACCAGGCGGCGAGTTCGGTGGCGAACGGCACGTCGAGCGCACCGGACGTGTCCTGGGCGCCGGTGCGCAGCCGGGGGTCGACGGCCTCGGCGCCGTCGGTCCAGGCGGCGACCTGCGGCAGATGGCTGAGGATGGTCTCGGTGGGGCTCATGTAGCTGAAGGCGGAGGGGGTTCCCTCGTCCACGCTGAGGACGATGCCGATGACCCGGCCGGTCGCGTGGTCGACCACCGGGCCGCCGCTGAAGCCGGGCGCGGCCAGCTCGCCGGGGGTCCGCGGGCGCAGCTGCACCTGGCTGTCGCGGCCCCGGGCCGCCTCCAGCGTGGCGCCGTGCCAGCGGCCGCCGTCGTCGCCGTCCGGGAAGCCGTACATGCTGACCGCTCCGTACGGCACGGCGAGCCGGTGGAGCCGGGTGGCGTGGCCGTCGGGCAGGCACCGGTCCAGGCGCAGCAGGGCGAGGTCCCCGCTGCGGTCGCCGAGACCGTCCTCGCGCTGCGGCACGTGTTCGTCCTCGCGGACGCCGGCGGGTACGGCGTCCAGGCCGGGCACGGCGACCAGGCGGACGGCGTAGCGCCGGCCGGGCACGACGACGTGCGCGGCGGTGAGCACGCGGTCCGGGGCGAGCAGCACCCCCGCACCGAGCACCTGCCCGTCCGGCGCCTCGATCCGGGCGATCCAGGACGGCATCCGTAACCGCGTCGTGACGGCTCGCTCCCCCGTGCGCGTCATGGCCTCCAAGTTACTCCGCGTACCGATCCACAACTACTGGTGTGCACGGGGGCGTTGCCGAGAGGCGGGGGCCGCGGCGGGCGAGGGGCTGTTCAGTGCGCGTGCAGCGCGGCCAGCACCTGCGCGTCGGTGAGCTGCTCGAAGTCCTCGTACCACTGCCCCACCGCGGCGAAGCCGGCCGGCCGGTGCGGGCAGAGGACCGTGTCGGCCTCGCCGGTGAGCGACTCGACCGAGTCGGGCGCGCCGACCGGTACGGCGAGGACGAGGTGGGCGGGGCCCCGGCGGCGGACGTGGCGCAGGGCCGCGCGGGCGGTGGCGCCGGTGGCCAGCCCGTCGTCGACCACGATCACCGTGCGCCCGGCCGGGTCGGGGGGCGGGCGGCCCGCGCGGTAGCGCTCCTCGCGGCGGCGCAGTTCCCGCCGCTCGCGTTCGACGGCCGGGGCCATGTACTCCTCGGTCAGACCGAGCATGTCGAGGGTGCCGGCGTCGAAGAGCGGCGGGTCGTCCGCGGCGAGCGCGCCGACGGCGAACTCCTGGTGGTGCGGCGCGCCGATCTTGCGGACGACGAGCACGTCGAGCGGGGCGCCGAGGGCGCGGGCGACCGGCTCGGCGACGGCGATGCCGCCCCGGGGCAGCGCGAGCACGAGGGGGTCGGCGAGGGCTTCTCGCGCGCACAGGTCCACCAGCAGTCCGGCCAGTTCCCGCCCGGCCTCGGCACGGTCCCTGAAGCGCATGGCTGGTCCTCCTCCGCGCGGCCCCTGTCTCCATGGTGCTACGACGGTGCGGGCCGAGGCGCCTCGGTAAAGATTTGGTTATACACTGCGTGTACAGTCCTCGTATGGCTCTTTGGACCGACAAGACCCCGACGACCGAGCATGCCCCCGGGAAGATGCGCGAGACCGCCCGAAGGTTGCGTCCCGTCGTGCTCGCCTCGGCGGCCGCCGCACTGACCCTCGCGCTCTCCGGCTGCGCCCAGGTCGACACGACCTCGCCCAGCACCGCGCGGGCCGCCGCGGCGAAGGGGGCACCGGCGAAGCTCGGGACCGTCGACTGCCGTGAGGCCAAGTGCATCGCGCTCACCTTCGACGCGGGCCCCAGCGAGAACTCGGCGCGGCTGCTCGACATCCTCAAGGAGAAGAAGGTCCCGGCCACCTTCTTCCTGCTCGGCAAGAACCACATCGAGAAGTACCCGCAGCTGGTCAAGCGGATGGCCGCCGAGGGCCACGAGGTGGCGAGCCACACCTGGGACCACAAGATCCTCACCGAGATGCCGGACGCGCAGATACGCGACGAACTGAAGCGCCCGAACGACGCGATCGAGCGGCTCGTCGGGCACCGGCCCACGCTGATGCGCCCGCCGCAGGGCCGTACCGACTCCGACGTGCACGAGATCGCGAAGGAGATGGGCATGGCGGAGGTGCTGTGGAGCGTGACCGCCAAGGACTACACGACCAACGACTCGGCGCTGATCAGGAAGCGCGTGCTCGAACAGGCGTCGCGGGACGGGATCATCCTGCTGCACGACATCTACCCCGGCACCGTGCCCGCCGTGCCCGGCGTCATCGACGCCCTGAAGGAGCGCGGCTACGTCTTCGTGACGGTGCCTCAGCTGCTGGCGCCCGGCACGGTGGAGCCCGGCAAGGTGTACCGCCCCTGACGCCCGTCACGGGACCTCTACGATCTTGCCGTGCCGACCTTCTCCTTCACCCGCACGGCCCCGCTCCCCCTCGACGAGGCGTGGCGCCGGCTCACCGACTGGCCCCGCCACGCCGACGCGGTCCCGCTGACCCGGATCAGCGTGCTCACACCGCCGCCGACCGGGGTGGGCACGCGTTTCGCCGCCCGCTCCGGCGTCGGCCCGCTCGCCTTCGACGACGTCATGGAGATCACGGTCTGGCGCCCGCCCGCCGACGGCCGCCCCGGCCTGTGCCGTCTGGAGAAGCGGGGGCGGGTGGTGCTGGGCTGGGCGGAGATCGAGGTCGCGCCGGGGCCGGGGGGCCGGAGCAGGGTGGTGTGGCGGGAGGAGCTGCGGGTGCGGTGCGCTCCTCGGCTCCTGGACGTCGTACTGGAACGTACGGCGACCGTGGTGTTCGGACGAGCCGTCAACCAGTTGCTCCGACGGGCGTGACGGCACCGCACCGCGCGCCTTCGGGGCGTTCAGTCCGTCCGCCCCGTCACCGCCACCGTCACACCGAGTCCGATCATGGTCAGCCCGCCGATCCCGCCGACGGCGGACAGCCGCCGGGGCGAGCGCGCGAACCACTGCCGCGCGCCGGAGGCGACCAGCCCCCACACGCTGTCCGAGGCGAGCGCGATGCCGTTGAAGACCAGCCCGAGCAGCAGCATCTGGCCGGTGGCGTGCCCCTGCCCGGGATCCACGAACTGCGGCAGCACCGCGGCGAAGAACACCGTCGTCTTGGGGTTGGCCACGCCGACCGCGAAGCCTTCCCCCAAGGTCCGCAGGGACCCGCGCCGGGGGCCACCGTCCGGCTGCGCGAACGCGGCCCGCAGCGAGCCCCGTCCGCGCCAGGCCCTGACGCCGAGGTACACGAGATACGCGGCGCCCGCGAGCTTCAGGGCGGTGAAGACGAGCACCGAGCGCTCCACGACCGAGCCGATGCCGAGCGCGACGGCCACGACGAGCACGTACGCGCCGAGGGTGTTGCCGGCGACGGTGGTCAGCGCGGCCCGGCGGCCGTGCGCGAGGGCGCGGCCGACCACGAACAGCACGCTGGGGCCTGGAACCACGATGAGCAGGAGGGACAGCGCCGCGAAGGCGGCCAGCCGGTCGGTGGACACCATGCCCCCATGCAAGCCGGGCCCGGTGCCTGCCCGCAAACCCTTTTGTTCCGGGCCGCTCAGGCCACCGACCCGATCCGCACCGCCGGCCGGGACGCCGGGTCGTGGTGGATCGGGGTGTGTGCGCCGGTCAGCGCGACCCCGCTGCCGCCGCGCCGGCCGGCGACGATCTCCGCGCCGATGGACAGGGCCGTCTCCTCGGGCGTACGGGCGCCGAGGTCGAGGCCGATGGGCGAGCGCAGGCGGGCCAGTTCGAGTTCGGTGACGCCGACGTCGCGCAGCCGCTGGTTGCGGTCGAGGTGGGTGCGGCGCGAGCCCATCGCGCCGACGTAGGCGACCGGGAGGCGCAGGGCGAGCCGCAGCAGCGGCACGTCGAACTTGGCGTCGTGGGTGAGGACGCACAGCACGGTGCGGGCGTCGGTGTCGGTGCGCTCCAGGTAGCGGTGCGGCCACTCGACGACGATCTCGTCGGCGTCCGGGAAGCGGGTGCGGGTCGCGAACACCGGGCGGGCGTCGCACACGGTGACGTGGTAGCCGAGGAACTTGCCGACGCGGACCAGCGCGGAGGCGAAGTCGATGGCACCGAAGACGATCATGCGGGGGGCGGGGACGGAGGACTCCACCAGGACCGTGAGCGGGGCGCCGCAGCGCGAGCCCTGTTCGCCGATCTCCAGGGTGCCGGTGCGGCCCGCGTCCAGGAAGGCGCCGGCCTCGGCGGCGACGGTGCGGTCCAGCTCGGGGTGGGCGCCGTAGCCACCGTCGTACGAGCCGTCGGGGCGGACGAGGAGGGCCCGGCCCCGCAGCTCGGCCGGGCCGTCCACGATCCGCGCGACCGCCGCCGCCTCCCCACGGGCGGCGGCGGCCAGCGCGGCTGCGAGCACCGGCCGGGCGGGACCGTCCGCCCGGACCGGTGTGACGAGGATGTCGATGATTCCGCCGCAGGTCAGGCCGACGGCGAAGGCGTCCTCGTCGCTGTAGCCGAAGCGTTCGAGCACGGTCTCGCCGTCCTCCAACGCCTGCCGGCACAGCTCGTACACGGCGCCCTCCACGCACCCGCCGGAAACCGAGCCGATCGCGGTGCCGTCGGCGTCCACCGCGAGGGCGGCGCCCACCTGGCGCGGGGCGCTGCCGCCGACGGCCACGACGGTGGCCACGGCGAAGTCACGGCCCTGCTCGACCCACCGGTTCAGCTCCTCGGCGATGTCCAGCATCTCTCGATCTCCTAACGGGGTTGTTTTCCCAGGGCGTCGGCCCGGCTAGTGCACGCCGAGCCAGGCCTCGATGGGATGAAGGGCGAAGTAGACCAGGAAGACGACCGTCAGACCCCACATGAAGGCACCGATCTCGCGGGCCTTGCCCTGGGCGGCCTTGATGGCGGTGTAGGAGATGACGCCCGCGGCGACACCGGTGGTGATGGTGTACGTGAACGGCATCAGGACGACGGTCAGGAAGACCGGGATCGCGGTGGCGCGGTCGGCCCAGTCCACGTGCCGGGCGTTCATCAGCATCATGGCGCCGATGACCACCAGGGCCGCGGAGGCGACCTCCTGCGGGACGATCGCGGTGACCGGGGTGAAGAAGAGGCAGGCCGCGAAGAACAGACCGGTGACGACGGAGGCGAGGCCGGTACGGGCGCCCTCGCCGACGCCGGTCGCGGACTCGATGAAGACCGTCTGGCCGGAGCCGCCCGCCACGCCGCCGATCGCGCCGCCCATGCCGTCGATGAACAGCGCCTTGGACAGGCCGGGCATCCGGCCCTTCTCGTCGGCAAGGTTCGCCTCGGTGCCGACGCCGATGATGGTGGCCATCGCGTCGAAGAAGCCGGCCAGCACGAGGGTGAAGACGATCATGGCGATCGTCATCGCGCCGACCTTGCCCCAGCCGCCGAACTCGACGTGCCCGAGGAGCGAGAAGTCGGGCATCGACACGGCGCTGCCGTGCAGTTCGGGGGCGCCGTTGGCCCACTGCTTGGGGTCGATGACGCCGAGGCCGTTGAGGACCGAGGCGACGATCGTGCCGGAGACGATGCCGATGAGGATGGCGCCGGGGACGTTGCGGGCCTGGAGCATGAAGATCAGCAGCAGGGTGCCGGCGAACAGCAGCACCGGCCAGCCGGTGAGCTGGCCCGCCGGACCGAGGCTGAGCGGGGTCTCCTTGCCCTGGTGCACGAAGCCGGACTTGTAGAGACCGATGAGCGCGATGAACAGGCCGATGCCCATGGTGATGCCGTGCTTGAGCGCGAGCGGGATCGCGTTCATGATCATCTCGCGCAGGCCGGTGACGACCAGCAGCATGATGACCGCGCCGTACATCACGCACATGCCCATGGCCTGCGGCCAGGTCATGTTGGGGGCGACCTGCGAGGACAGCACGCCCGAGACGGACAGGCCGGCGGCGAGCGCGAGCGGCACCTTGCCGGCGAAGCCCATCAGCAGCGTCGTGAACGCGGCGGCCAGCGCGGTCGCGGTGATCAGCGCCTTCTGGCCGAGCGTGTCGCCGTGGACGTCCTTGCCGGACAGGATGAGCGGGTTGAGCAGGAGGATGTAGGCCATCGCCATGAAGGTGGTGATGCCGCCGCGCACCTCACGCGCGACCGAGGATCCTCTTCCGGATATGTGGAAGTACCGGTCGAGCCAGGACCGTCCGGCCGGGACGCGACTGCCGTCGCCGGCGTCGTCGGCTGCGGTCCTGGGCTCCACTGACTGCTGGGTCATGGGCCAACTCCCAAGGTTCACAGGGGCACCCGTGCCATTCCTTGTCGGCACGAGATTTGGGATTGGACGACCCGGGGGACGGCCCGAGACGAACAGTGGGGGTCCGGGGGGACGAAGTCCCCCCGGGAGAACAGGGGTTGAATCCCCGGAGGGTCAGCTCCCCGTGAGGTGCTCGGGCCGTACCGGAGTGCGGTTGAGCTCCAGCCCGGTCGCGTTGCGGATCGCCGCGAGGACGGCCGGGGTGGACGACAGGGTGGGGGCCTCGCCGATGCCGCGCAGCCCGTACGGGGCGTGGTCGTCGGCGAGTTCGAGGACGTCGACCGGGATGGTCGGCGTGTCGAGGATGGTCGGGATCAGGTAGTCGGTGAAGGAGGGGTTCCTGACCTTCGCAGTCTTCGGGTCGACGATGATCTCCTCCATCACCGCGACGCCCAGGCCCTGCGTCGTACCGCCCTGGATCTGGCCGACGACGGAGAGCGGGTTGAGCGCCTTGCCGACGTCCTGGGCGCAGGCCAGTTCGATGACCTTGACCAGGCCGAGCTCGGTGTCGACCTCGACGACGGCGCGGTGCGCGGCGAAGGAGTACTGGACATGGCCGTTGCCCTGCCCGGTGTGCAGGTCGAAGGCCTCGGTCGGCCGGTGCCGCCACTCCGCCTCGATCTCCACGGTCTCGCCTTCGAGGACGTCGGCCACGTCGCCGAGGACCTCGCCGCCGTCGGTGACGACCTTGCCGCCCTCCAGCAGGAGTTCGGCGGTCGCCCAGGCCGGGTGGTAGGAGCCGAACTTGCGCCGGCCGAGCTCCAGGACCTTCTCGCGGACGAGTTCGCAGGTGTGCTTCACGGCGCCGCCGGTGACGTACGTCTGCCGGGAGGCCGAGGTCGAACCGGCGCTGCCCACCTGGGTGTCGGCCGGGTGGATGGTCACCTGGGTGACGCCGAGCTCGGTGCGGGCGATCTGCGCGTGAACGGTGACACCGCCCTGGCCGACCTCCGCCATCGCGGTGTGCACGGTGGCGACCGGCTCGCCGCCGATGACCTCCATGCGGACCTTGGCGGTGGAGTAGTCGTCGAATCCCTCGGAGAAGCCGACGTTCTTGATGCCGACCGCGTAGCCGATGCCGCGTACGACGCCCTCGCCGTGCGTGGTGTTGGACAGACCGCCGGGCAGCTGCCGTACGTCGGCGCCCTCGCTGGACTCCCACTGGCGCTCGGGCGGCAGCGGCATCGCCTTGATGCGGCGCAGGAGTTCGGCGACCGGAGCGGGCGAGTCGACGGGCTGGCCCGTCGGCATGATGGTGCCCTGCTCCATGGCGTTGAGCTGCCGGAACTCCACCGGGTCCATGCCGAGCCGCTTCGCCAGCTTGTCCATCTGCGCCTCGTAGGCGAAGCACGCCTGGACCGCGCCGAAGCCGCGCATGGCGCCGCAGGGCGGGTTGTTGGTGTAGAGCGCGATGGCCTCGATGTCGACGTCGTCGATGACGTACGGGCCGACGGAGAGGGAGGAGGCGTTGCCGACGACCGCCGGGGAGGCGGAGGCGTAGGCGCCGCCGTCCAGAACGATCTTGCACTTCATGTGCGTCAGCTTGCCGTCGCGCGTGGCCCCGTGCTCGTAGTACAGCTTGGCCGGGTGGCGGTGGACGTGTCCGAAGAAGGACTCGAACCGGTTGTAGACGATCTTCACCGGCTTGCCGGTGCGCAGGGCGAGCAGACAGGCGTGGATCTGCATCGACAGGTCCTCGCGGCCGCCGAACGCGCCGCCGACGCCGGCCAGCGTCATCCGCACCTTCTCCTCGGGCAGGCCGAGGACGGGCGCGATCTGGCGCAGGTCGGAGTGGAGCCACTGGGTGGCGATGTAGAGGTGGACGCCGCCGTCCTCCTCGGGCACGGCGAGGCCGGACTCGGGGCCGAGGAAGGCCTGGTCCTGCATGCCGAAGGTGTACTCGCCCGTGACGATGACGTCCGCGCGCCTCGCGGCCTCGTCGGCGTTTCCGCGCACGATCGGCTGGCGGTGGACGATGTTGGGGTGCGGGACGTGTCCGCTGTGGTGGTCGTCGCGGCCCTCGTGGACGAGGATCGCGTCCGGCGCGGTCGCGGAGGCCTCGTCGGTGATGACCGGGAGTTCCTTGTAGTCGACCTTGATCTTGGCGGCGGCGCGGCGGGCCGTCTCCGGGTGGTCTGCGGCGACGATCGCGACCGGCTCGCCGTGATGGCGTACCTTGCCGTGCGCGAGGACCGGGGTGTCCTGGATCTCCAGGCCGTAGTTCTTCACCTCGGTGGGCAGGTCGTCGTACGTCATGATCGCGTACACGCCCGGCATGGCGAGCGCCTCGGAGGTGTCGATCGAGACGATCTCGGCGTGGGCGACGGTGGAGCGCAGGATCTGGCCCCACAGCATGTCCTCGTGCCACATGTCGGACGAGTACGCGAACTCGCCGGTGACCTTGAGCGTGCCGTCCGGGCGGAGCGTGGACTCACCGACGCCGCCCTTGGTCTGGGAGCCCTGGGTGATCTTCGTAGGAGCGCCGGTGGTCGGCATGTCAGACTCCCTCGGACTGGCGGGCGGCCGCGAGGCGGACCGCGTCCATGATCTTCTCGTAGCCCGTGCAGCGGCACAGGTTGCCCGACAGCGCCTCGCGGATGTCCGCGTCGGTCGGGTTCGGGTTGCGCTCCAGGAGTTCGTCGGAGGCGACGAGCAGACCCGGGGTGCAGAAACCGCACTGGACGGCGCCGGCGTCGATGAACGCCTGCTGGATCGGGCTGAGTTCGGTGCCCTCGCCGGTCTGCGAGTCGGTGCCCTTGGCCTTCCACTGCTGGGCGTCCTGCAGCGTCGTACCGCAGGCACCCGTACCGCAGGACCGCTCCTTGGCGAAGTCCGCGAGGCCCTCGACGGTCACGACGTCACGGCCCTCGACCTGGCCGGCCGCGACCAGGCAGGAACAGACCGGCACGCCGTCCAGGCGGACGGTGCAGGAACCGCACTCGCCCTGCTCACAGGCGTTCTTGGAGCCGGGCAGGCCCATGCGCTCGCGCAGGACGTACAGCAGGGACTCGCCCTCCCAGACGTCGTCGGCTTCCTGCGGGCGTCCGTTGACGGTGAAGTTGACGCGCATTACGCAGCTCCCTCGGATGCGCGGCGGGCGCCGCGGTACGACTCCCAGGTCCAGGTCAGCGTCCGGCGGGCCATGACACCGACCGCGTGGCGGCGGTAGCTCGCGGTGCCGCGGACGTCGTCGATCGGGTTGCAGGAACCGGAGCACAGCTCCGCGAACTGCTTGGCGACCGACGGGGTGATGATCTTGCCGTTGTCCCAGAAGCCGCCCTCCTCCAGCGCGGCGTTCAGGAACTCCTCGGCGGCCTTGGCCCGCACGGGGGTGGGCGCGGCCGAGCCGATGCCGGTGCGCACGGTGCGGGTCTCGGGGTGCAGCGCGAGGCCGAAGGCGCACACGGCGATGACCATGGCGTTGCGGGTGCCGACCTTCGAGTACTGCTGCGGGCCGTCCGCCTTCTTGACGTGTACGGCGCGGATCAGCTCGTCGGGCTGGAGCGCGTTGCGCTTGACGCCGGTGTAGAACTCGTCGATCGGGATGAGGCGGGTGCCGCGGGCCGCGGACTCCGCCTCGACCTCGGCGCCGGCGGCGAGGAGGGCGGGGTGCGCGTCACCGGCGGGCGAGGCCGTGCCGAGGTTGCCGCCGACGCCGCCGCGGTTGCGGATCTGCGGGGAGGCGACCGTGTGCGAGGCGAGCGCGAGGCCCGGCAGCTCGGCACGGAGGTTCTCCATGATCTTCGTGTACGGGACGGAGGCACCCAGCCGTACGCTCTCCTCGCCGATCTCCCACTCGGTGAGCTCACCGATGCGGTTGAGGTCCAGCAGGTACTCGGGCCGGCGGTGGTCGAAGTTGATCTCGACCATCACATCGGTGCCACCCGCAATCGGCACAGCGGTGGGGTGCTCGGCCTTCGCGGCGAGCGCCTCCTCCCAGCTGGCGGGGCGAAGGAAGTCCATGACCGGCTCTCTTCTTCGTCTCGTGAGTCGTGCAGATTGAGCCAATCCGTGTGCGGCGGGCGCGGCTCGTTCATGTCCTGTTAACGCGGAGTGGACTCAGTACACCGCCCCGTACTCCGGCGGGGTCAGTCACCGAAACCATGAAGGAGTTGGCTGGCCACCACGGGCATCTTGTAGATTCGTATGAACGGAGGTCATCGGTAACCTCTCCGATTCCCCGGGGAAACGCGGGAAACACTGCGGAGACTCCGGACTGCGCCCTGTACGGCCCCGTGCCGGGCCCTTCCCGCGTCACCCTCCAAGATCCATCGTAGGTTTCGAGACACAAGAACGGCGGCGACGAGATGCGGCTGCGCGCACTTCTGGACACCGATGTGCTGGGGCTGCGGCTGCTCGGCGGCGAGGACGAGCTGGACCGCTCGGTGCGCGGGGTCATGACGACCGACCTGCGCGACCCGAGCCGGTACCTCTCCGGCGGCGAGCTGGTGCTGACGGGCCTCGCCTGGCGCCGGGACGCCGACGACTCCGAACCGTTCGTCCGCATCCTGGTGCAGGCCGGGGTGGCGGCCCTCGCGGCCGGCGAGGCGGAGCTGGGCGACGTGCCCGAGGACCTGGTGCTGGCCTGCGCCCGGCACCGGCTGCCGCTGTTCGCGGTGCACGAGTCGGTGGCCTTCGCGACGATCACCGAGCACGTCGTACGACAGGTCTCCAGCGAGCGCGCCGGGGACCTGGCGGCCGTGGTGGACCGGCACCGGCGGATGATGACCTCGGGCCCGGCGGGCGGCGGCCCGGACGTCGTCCTGGACCTGCTCGGCACCGACCTGGACCTGCGCGCCTGGGTGCTCTCCCCCACCGGCCGGCTGATCGCCGGCTCCAAGGAGGCGGGCCCCGACCTGCCCGCCGAGACCTGCGCGAAGCTGGCCGCCGAGCACCTGTCCGCCACCCGCACCGGCCGGCGCGGCCCGCACCGGATCCTGCTGGGCGGCGCCACGTACTCCCTCTTCCCGATCCGCTCCTCGGGCCGCACCCCGCAGGCCGCCCGCGACGTGCGCGAGACCGTCCTGTCGGACTGGCTGCTGGCCGTCGAGGCGGACGCGGGCGACTGGCCCGAGGAGCGGATGGACCTGCTCCAGGGCGTGACCCAGCTGATCGCCGTCGAGCGGGACCGCCGGGACGCGGCGCGCACGGTACGGCGCCGGCTGGCCCAGGAGGTCCTGGAGCTGGTCCAGACGGGTGCCGCGCCCGCCGAGATCGCGGCCCGCCTCAGGGTGGCCGCCCCGGTGCTGCTGCCGGGGCTCGGCACGGCCCCGCACTGGCAGGTCGTGGTGGCCCGCGTGGAGTGGGACGGCGAGCAGGTCGAGGGCGGCCCGGTCGCCCAGTCGCTGCTGGAGGAGGTGCTGGTCGACCCGCAGGCCACGGGCCCGGAGCCGTCGGACCGGATCGCGGTCGCGCACACCGGCGACGAGGCGATCGCCCTGGTCCCCCTCCCGGCGGTCTCCACCGAGCACGACGGCTCCGAGACCGGGCTGCTGGCCGACGCCCTGCTGAAGGCCGTACGCGAGCCGCTGTCGGCGGGCCTGGACGGCGACGGGCGGCTCACCCTCGGCGTCAGCGCGGCCGTGCACTCGGCGGAGGGCCTGCGCGGCGCCCTGGAGGAGGCCCGGCACGCCCGCCGGGTGGCCGCCGCCCGCCCCGGCCGGGTCTGCGCGGCCGGCCACCAGGAGCTGGCCTCGCACGTCCTGCTGCTGCCCTTCGTCCCGGACGACGTCCGCCGCGCCTTCACGGCCCGGCTGCTGGACCCGCTGACGGACTACGACCGCCGCCACCGCGCCGAGCTGATCCCGACCCTGGAGGCGTTCCTCGACTGCGACGGCTCCTGGACCCGCTGCGCCACCCGGCTCCACCTGCATGTCAACACGCTGCGCTACCGGGTCGGCCGGATCGAGCAGTTGACGGGACGGGACCTCTCGCGCCTGGAGGACAAGCTGGACTTCTTCCTGGCCCTGCGGATGAGCTGAGGTCAGCGGGGGCGCGCAGGGGCAACACGCGCAAACGCGGTCACGCCCGCACCCCTCTACTTTGTGAAAACTTTCACCCACCCCCTTGGCCCGGCCCGGCGAATGGTGCTGGAATGCCGCCACCACTCAACAGCTCGATGGCGTGCTCGGGGAGGGCAACGTGGCGCACTCCGCCATGTCTGGCGACGGAACGACCACCGGTGACGATCCGCTCCAGACCGCGGTGTGGCGGCTGCGCTCGCGGGCCTGCTGGGCGGACGCGGCGGCCCTGCTGCCGCCCGACGTCCCCGCGCCGGCCCTCCAGCGGGCCGCGCTGCTGGTCGAACGGTGTCTGTACACCGAGCGGGGCTGGGCGGAGGCGGAGGACGCGCTGCGTACGGCGGAGGCGCTCGCGCACACCGACGAGGAGCGCGGCGCCGCGGCCTGCGAGCGCGGTCAACTGGCCTACGCGGCAACGCTGCACACGGTGCGGGACCGCGCGGACGAGGCGCGGGCGGCACTGGGCCGGGCGGCGGCGCTGATCCCGCCGGGCGCGGCGGGCCGGGCGCTGCTGGACTTCCGGCGGGGCCTGCTGGCCGAGAACCTCACCGGCTCCCCGCAGGCGGCCCGCGCGGCCTACCGCCGCGCCCACGCGGGCGCCACGGCCCACGCCGACCCGCTCCTGCTGTCCTTCACCTGGCGCCACCTGGCCGGACTCGCCCTGCGCGACGGCGAGTTGGCCGAGGCGCGGCACGGCTTCGCCGAATCCCTGCGGATCAGGGAGGAGTTGGGCTACCTGGTCGGCACGGCCCCGGCCCTCGCCTCCCTGGCCGACGCGGAGACCGAGCCGGAGGCGTCCCGGCTGCGGGAGGAGGCCCGCCGCCTGTTCCGCCTGCTGGGCGGCGTACCGACCTGGCTGGCACGGCAGTTGGCACCACCGGCACCGGGGGTGGCGACGGCGTAGGGGGTACTGTCACGTTGCCGGGTGAGGGCACCTCCCCAGGGGCGCGGGGCTGTGTCGATACGCGGCTCCGCCGCGTGGGCGCGAACGGCCCCCGCCGAACCGCACCCGGGAGACAGCGGACCCCCTTCCCCGGCGCTCCCCCGCCCCGCTCAGCCCGCGCCGGCGAAATGCTCGGAGACCAGTCCCCGCACCACGTCCACGTCCCCCGCGACCAGCGCCTCCAGCAGCGCCATGTGCTCCGCCGCGTCGGCGACCAGATACCCGCGGCCCTGGCGCACCGGCGGCCACTGGGAGCGGCGGTGCAGGTCGGAGGCGATGCGGACCAGCTGTTCGTTGCCGGACAGGGCGAGGAGCGCGGCGTGGAAGGCCCGGTCGGACTCGGCGTACGTGGCGGGACAGCCGGCGGCCGCCGCGCGGACCGTGTCCTCCGCCAGCGGCCGCAGCTCGGCCCACCGCTCGGCCGGCACCGTACGGGCGAGCCGCAGCATCACCGGCACCTCGATGAGCCCGCGCACCTCCGCCAGCTCGGACAGCTCGCGCGCACCGCGCCGGACGACCCGGAAGCCCCGGTTGGGCACGACCTCGACGGCGCCCTCCTGGGCGAGCTGCTGCATGGCCTCCCGCACGGGCGTCGCCGAGACCCCGAAGCGCTCGCCGAGCACCGGCGCCGAGTACACCTCGCCCGGCTCCAGCTCGCCGGTGACCAGGGCGGTGCGCAGCGCGTCCAGGATCTGGCCGCGCACCGAGGAGCGCTGCACCGCGGCCCGGGGCCCGGGTATCGGCGGCTCGGCGTGCGGGTGCTCGCCGCGGGCGCCGGGCTGCGCGGCCTCCCGCTCCCAGGGGCCGCCGGAGGGGCAGGAGGCCTGCGCCACGCGTGCCTGCGCGGGCACCCGGGCGCAGCCCTGGGTGCCCTGCTTCACGGGGTCCACGGGATCCTCCTGGCGGCTTGTCGGCACTTGGGCCATTAACGGCGGGTTGTCACCTGTCCGTCAAGCACCTTAGGCGCAGAACCCGGAGGTTCAAACTCACCGGCGCCGCCGCCGCTGAATCGATAAAGTCAGGCTTGCCTAAGTGTGATCAAGACGGCGCCGCCCGTCCACTAAGATCGTCCACGGTGGCTCACCCGCACTTCACAACCTCCTCACGTGTCACGGGAACTTTCCGCGGCACCACCCGTCCGGGTATTCTTATTCGAACTCAACTCCCGCCCCTCATGCGGCAGTTCGAGCAGAACGCCGTCCTGGGCATCCCCTTGCACCTTCTTGGCGGCCTCTTGCCCCGAAACCCTCTGAGGGCCGTCGGGAGTGGGCCACTATGGCGGGCGTTACGCCCTATCCCAATGCAAGGGACCCCTGATGAAGCTGATATCGCTGAACTGGCTGCTTCCGGGCGCCGTACTGCTCCTGGGCATGCTGGCGGCGGTGGCGGTGCTCGCGCGCGGCAAGCGCTCCGCCGGGGAGAACGCGAGCGCGGACGACTCGTGGGAGCGCAGCGAGGAGCGCCGGCGGCGCAAGGAGGCCATATACGGCACCGCCTCCTACGTGCTGCTGTTCTGCTGTGCGGCGGTCGCGGCCGCCCTGTCCTTCCACGGCCTCGTCGGCTTCGGCGAGCAGAACCTGGGGCTGACCGACGGCTGGCAGTACCTGGTGCCGTTCGGCCTGGACGGCGCGGCGATGTTCTGCTCGGTGCTCGCCGTGCGCGAGGCCAGCCACGGTGACGCCGCGCTCGGCTCCCGGATCCTCGTCTGGATGTTCGCCGCCGCGGCGGCCTGGTTCAACTGGGTGCACGCGCCCCGGGGCGCCGGCCACGCCGGAGCCCCCCAGTTCTTCTCCGGCATGTCGCTGTCGGCGGCCGTCCTGTTCGACCGCGCGCTGAAGCAGACCCGCCGGGCCGCGCTGCGCGAGCAGGGCCTGGTGCCGCGTCCGCTGCCGCAGATCCGCATCGTGCGCTGGCTGCGCGCCCCCCGCGAGACCTACAAGGCCTGGTCGCTGATGCTCCTGGAGGGCGTGCGCAGCCTCGACGAGGCGGTCGAGGAGGTCCGCGACGACAAGCGGCAGAAGGACGAGACGCGGCAGCGCCGGCGCGACCAGCAGCGCATCGAGCGCGCCCAGCTGAAGGCCATCAGCCGCGGCCACCGCGGCTTCGTCGGACGCGCCGGCCGCCAGGTCGAGGTCGAGGTGGGCGCCGTCGAGCGCGCCCCCGCCGAAGTCGCCGCGGAGCCTGCCATATCCGGCGCGGAGCAACTGCCCGTACGCGCCCGTCCCTCCCTGCAGCCGGTCCGCAGCGGATCTGAGTCGCTGACCGTCGACCTCACCGCGGAGGACGACACCATGGCACTGCCGCGCCTGGACTCCCTGGAGCGCAAGCTGAAGGACCTGGAGCAGCAGTTCGGCTAGGACGACGCACGCCTGCTCCGGGCCGGGGGTGTGACCGCACGGGTCACACCCCCGGCCCGCCCCGCACCGTCCGCGCGCTCAGGCCGCCTCGGCGCCCAGTTCGAACCACACCGACTTGCCCACGCCGTGCGGCCGTACGCCCCAGGCGTCCGCGAGGGACTGCACCAGCACCAGGCCCCGGCCGTGGGTGTCGTCGTCCGTCTCCGGCCCCCGCGGCTCGGGTCTGCCGGCCACGAAGTCCCGTACCTCCACGCGCAGTCCGCCCGGCGCCACGACAGCCGTGAGGACCGCGTCGTCGTCGGTGTGGACGAGCGCGTTGGTGACCAGTTCGCTGGTGAGCAGTTCGGCGATCTCCGAGCGGCCGGGCTTGCCCCAGTGCCGCAGCAGTTCGCGCAGTTCCCGCCGGGCCTCGGGCACCGCCCGCAGATCCGCCCGCCCCAGCCTGCGCCGGAACCGGTGCGCGTGATCCGTGGTGGTGCCGGCCGCTTCCCCCGTCGTGTCCGTGGCGGCCCCCACGACCATGGGCCCGCCCCCTCGTGCCTGCCTCTTCATGACCCCCGCCCGCACGCTGTCTTCCCCTGCCCCTCCTGGTCGAACACGTTCACGGGGGATGCTTGCCCAGCAGAAACCGGGGCAGTCCTGGCCCCCGCCCGAGGACCGCTTGTCGGCCACGGGCGCCGGGCGTGCGGGCCGCCCGGCGGGCCCTCCCGCACCCGCGTACCCGCCTCCCGGCAGGGCGCAGGCCGCCACGGACGCCCCGGGACGGCCGGGCAGATGCGCCCGGCACCGGCCGTCGGCACGCCGTCACACCCCGTGAAACTGGCCGAAATCCGCCCCTCCGGTCGCTGCGCAGGCGTCACGGACCTGGCACGTCAAGGACGTGGCACGTTGCGCAGATTGGAGCGGGCCATCTGGAGCATCCGGCCGACGCCGCCGTCCAGCACGATCCTGGACGCGGAGAGCGCGAACCCGGTGACCATCTCCGCGCTGATCTTCGGCGGAATGGACAGCGCGTTGGGGTCGGTGACGACGTCCACCAGCGCCGGTCCCTTGTGCCTGAAGGCGTCCTTGAGCGCCCCGGCGAGCTGCTTGGGCTTCTCCACCCGCACCCCGTACGCACCGCAGGCCCGCGCGACGGCCGCGAAGTCGGGGTTGACGTTGGTGGTGCCGTACGAGGGCAGTCCGGCGACCAGCATCTCCAGCTCGACCATGCCGAGCGAGGAGTTGTCGAACAGCACCACCTTGACCGGAAGGTCGTGCTGGACGAGGGTCAGGAAGTCGCCCATCAGCATCGAGAAGCCGCCGTCGCCCGACATCGACACCACCTGCCGGCCCCGGTCGGTGAACTGGGCGCCGATCGCCATGGGCAGCGCGTTCGCCATCGAGCCGTGCGAGAACGAACCGATGATCCGGCGGCGCCCGTTGGGCGAGACGTACCGCGCCGCCCACACGTTGCACATGCCGGTGTCGACGGTGAACACGGCGTCGTCGTCGGCGACTTCGTCGAGGACGGCGGCCACGTACTCGGGATGGATCGGGACGTGCTTGTCGACCTTGCGGGTGTACGCCTTGACCACCCCCTCCAGCGCGTCGGTGTGCTTCTTCAGCATCCGGTCGAGGAAACGCCGGTCGGTCTTCTCCCGCACCCGCGGGATCAGGCAGCGCAGCGTCTCGCGTACGTCGCCCCACACGGCGAGGTCGAGCCGGGAGCGGCGGCCGAGCACCTCGGGCCGTACGTCGATCTGCGCGATCTGGACGTCGTCGGGCAGGAAGGCGTTGTACGGGAAGTCGGTGCCGAGCAGGATCAGCAGGTCGCACTCGTGGGTGGCCTCGTAGGCGGCGCCGTAGCCGAGCAGACCGCTCATGCCGACGTCGTACGGGTTGTCGTACTGGATCCACTCCTTGCCGCGCAGGGCGTGCCCCACCGGCGCCTTGATCCGCCCGGCGAACTCCATGACCTCGGCATGCGCGCCGGCGGTGCCGCTGCCGCAGAACAGGGTGACCCGGCCGGCCCTGTCGATCATCTCCGCGAGCGCGTCGACCTCGGCGTCGCCGGGGCGGACGGTGGGCCGGGACGTGACGAGGGCGCTCTGCGCTGCCTTCTCCGGGGCCGGCTCGGCGGCGATGTCACCGGGCAGCGAGACGACGCTCACGCCGCTGCGGCCGACCGCGTGCTGGATGGCGCTCTGCAGCAGCCGGGGCATCTGCCGGGCGTTGGAGATCAGCTCGCTGTAATGGCTGCACTCCTGGAAGAGCCGGTCGGGGTGGGTCTCCTGGAAGTAGCCGAGGCCGATCTCGCCGGAGGGGATCTGCGAGGCGAGGGCGAGCACCGGGGCCATCGAGCGGTGGGCGTCGTACAGGCCGTTGATCAGGTGCAGGTTGCCCGGGCCGCAGGAGCCGGCGCAGGCGGCCAGCCTGCCGGTGATCTGCGCCTCGGCCCCCGCCGCGAACGCGGCGGTCTCCTCGTGGCGGACATGGATCCAGTCGATGGCGGAGTTGCGGCGCACGGCGTCCACGACGGGGTTGAGGCTGTCGCCGACCACCCCGTACAGACGGCGTACGCCGGCGCGGACGAGGATGTCGACGAACTGCTCGGCGACGTTCTGTTTGGCCATGCGTCCATCCAGTCACACGGCCGGCGCTCACGCCTCCCACACGGCCGCCGCCGTACGGTCGTCGGCGTAACCCTTCACCCGCACCTGGGTGTCCGCGAGGAACGCGGCGAGTCCCGGCGGGGTGCGACCGGACCAGCGGCGGGCCAGGTAGGCGCCGAGCGCGGGCTCGCCGCGCAGCGGTTCGGCCAGGCCGGCGCTGCACATCACCAGGGCGTCACCCGGCCGGGCGAGAGCGGCGCGGAAGCGGAACGGCTCGCGCGGCGGCTCCGGGGCCGGCTCGTACGGGCTCGGCGGGGTGGGGATGCCGAGGTCCAGGGTGAACCGGTCGCCCTCGGACGTCAGGGGCGCGGCGGCGGTGTCGTCCTCCGGCGCGAGCCGCGGCTCGATGTCCTGCCAGGCGCCGTCCCGCAGCCGGAACAGCCCTCCGTCGCCGACGCCGAAGAACACGCGCGTACGGCAGTCCGGATCGCCCGGCAGCAGCAGACAGCGCAGGCTCGCCGTGTACTCCCCGGGGTCGACGCCCTGCTCGGCCGCGCTCGCCCGGAGCCTGCCCAGAGAGCGGTCGGCCAGCCGGTGCAGCCCCGACTTCAGCTCGCCGCGCCGGGCCGCCCGGATGTCCTCCACCAGCCCGGCATGGCTGCGCCCCACGGCCCGCCCGATCCACCGGCACGCCTCGGCCGCGGCCAGGTGCGCCCCCGGTGTGGCCCGCGCCCCGGTCGCCACCGCGACGAGCACCAGCGCCCGCTCCCCCGTCCCGAACCGCGCGGTGAGCAACGCGTCCCGCCGCGGCTCGCCCCGGAACCGCGCCGAGTCCCCCCGCAGCGACACGGCCCGCACCGTGCACGCCCCGTACCGGGCCCCGTCCAGCACGGTGTCCGCGACCAGTTCGCCCAACGCGTCGGGCTCGGCGACGGGCAGCGCGGTCGGCTCGGGATCATAGGTGGGCGGCCCGGAGCCCACGTAGTCGAGCGCGGAGGGCGGCGGGGGCCAGACCGCCGGTGAGGGGGAGTCCGGCACGGGGGCAGGCGCCGGTTCCGGGTCCCAGGGGGAACGCCGCCCGGCCGGCGGGGCGGCTCCGGCATCGGGCGGGGCCGCGTCCGAAGGCGGCCACGGGGGAAGGGCGTCGCCGGGTGCGGGGGCGGCCTGCGCCGCATCGCTGTCGCCCGGAGCCGCAGGCGCCCCCGCGGGGCCGGCGGGCGGTTCGATGGCCGGGGGCTCGGTCGTGCGCTGTGCCGGCAGCGCGGGCTCCCGGGGTGCCGTGCCGTTCGCGCTCCCTGTGCCCCCTGTGACCCCCGTGCCCCCTGTACGCCCTGCACTTCGCGTGCTCGCTGCGCCGTCCGCGGTGCCGGGCGACGGTTCCGTCACCGTGTTCTTCGCGGAGGCGAAGCGGTCGTCCAGGGAATCGGGCGCCGCCGTGGGGCCCGTGTCCGCGGTGGAGTCGTCGTACAGCTGCCCCCACCAGTCGTCCTCGGGACGGGCGGGCCTTCCCCCCTGCTGGCTCATGCCGGTAATTGTCCACCGCGGGGGCCGGATGGAAACGGGGCATCGGGAAAATCCGCCGCTCCCGGCCACACCTGACGGCGGGTCGGGTGAAGGGTTGAACTGCCGTACGAGAAAAGGCTGATGGCCGCCGGGCGGCCCCACCCCCCACGGGAGGACCGCCCGGCGACGTCCGCGGTGGCCCGGCCCCGTATCCCCTTCGCGTGCCGCGCACACGTACGGGCCCGGACCACGTTCCGCGCGACCGGGCCGGGTGCACGGCGCCGATCGGATGGCCGGATTGTGGCTTGGTTTCCTGAGACGCAGCTGTGCATCGCGATCGCGACCCCCCCGCCCCACGTGCTGCCACCTTGGCAGAGTCACCCGCACAGCGGCGATGATGTTCCGCGGCGGGTTTGCGCCGTGGCCGGTTTCCGCCAGGCAGGACCCGCCGCGGCGATGTGTCCGTGGCTTGTTGTGGCTCGTGGGAGGGGTGAAGGCCGATGCTGGCAGCGATAGGGCTGGACGACACGCACGAGGCGGCGTACCGGGCGCTGGTCTCCGTCGGCGCGGCCGAGGTGGGCGATCTGGCGCGCCGTCTGACGCTGGCCGAGCCGGACACCGAGCGGGCGCTGCGCCGGCTGGAGCGGCAGGGGCTCGCCGCGCAGTCCCCGGCCCGGCCGGGCCGCTGGGTGGCGGCGCCGCCGGGGGTGGCGCTCGGCGCCCTGCTCACCCAGCAGCGGCACGAGCTGGAGAAGGCGGAGCTGGCGGCGGCCATGCTCGCGCAGGAGTACCGGGCGGCGGCGGCCGAGCCGGAGGTGCACGACCTGGTGGAGGTGGTGACCGGCGCGTCGGCGGTCGCCCAGCGCTTCCTCCAGCTCCAGCTGGGTGCGGCGCAGGAGGTGTGCGCGCTGGTCACCGCCCGGCCCCTGGTCGTGTCGGGCCTGGAGAACGAGGCGGAGGAGCAGGCGGCCGTGCGCGGGGTGCGCTACCGGGTGGTCGTGGAGCGTGCGGCGCTGGACCTGCCGCACGCGGTGACGGAGCTGACGGCCGCGCTCGGCCGCGACGAGCGGGTGCGGGTGGTGGACCGGGTGCCGACGAAGCTGGTCGTGGCCGACCGCTCGCTGGCGATGGTGCCGCTCACCTCGACGACGGCGGAACCGGCCGCGCTGGTGGTGCACGCCAGCGGGCTGCTGGAGCTGCTCGCCGGGCTGTTCGAGTCGGTGTGGCGGGAGGCGCTGCCGCTGTGCCTCGGCGCGTCCGGGGTGGCCGAGGCGGAGCCGGACGGCCCGGACGGCACCGATCTGGAGGTGCTGTCGCTGCTGCTGGCCGGGCTGACCGACGCGAGCGTGGCGAAACAGCTCGATCTGGGTCTGCGCACGGTGCAGCGCCGGGTGCGGCGGCTGATGGAGCTCGCCGGTGTGACGACGCGACTGCAACTGGGCTGGCACGCCTGCGAACGGGGCTGGGTCACCCGCTCCTGAGCAGCACCCCCGCTGCGCGGTCCTGCCGTTCCGTGACTTCTCCGGCACTCTGGGCAGATGGGAGTGTCGCAACTCCTGCTGGTCGGCGTGGTGATCATGCTGGGCCTGTGCGGAGTGCTGGTGCCCGGGGTGCCGGGGTCGTGGCTGGTGTGGGCCGCGGTGCTGTGGTGGGCGCTGACGGATCCGCAGCCGCTGGCCTGGTCCGTCCTGGTGGGCGCGACCGCCGTACTGCTGCTGTCCCTGGCCGTGCGCTGGGCACTGCCGCCGCGCCGACTGCGGCAGAGCGGTGCCACACCGCGGATGGCGGTGTACGCGGGCGGCGGGGCGTTCCTCGGCTTCGTCCTGCTTCCGGTGGTGGGCGCGATGCCGGGCTTCATGGCCGGGATCTACCTGCACGAGCGGCTGCGCCTGGGCCGGCACGGCGAGGCGATGGCCGCGCTGCGTACGGCGATGCGCTCGGGCGGCTCCAGCGTGCTGACCGAACTGTTCGCCTGTCTCCTGATCGCGGGGGCGTGGCTGGGGGCGGTGCTGTGGGGCTGACCACGTGCGACGGCGTGGCTCAGGCGGTCAGGGCCTTGAGCACGGTGTCGGCGACGGCGGCCATGCCGGTGTCGTTGAAGTGCAGGTGGTCGCCGGGGTCGTAGGCGGGCAGGATGCGGGCCCGGTCGTCCGGGTCGCGGACGGCGGCGTCGGCGTCGGCGACCGCGTCGAAGGCACCGCCGGTGCGGATGAAGCCGTTCACCTGCTGCCGTACCGCCTCGCGGGCGTCGGTGTAGGCGGCGAAGCCGCGGAACGGGGTGAGGGTGACGCCGATGACCCGGATGCCCCGGGCGTGGGCGCGGGCGACGAGCGTGCGGTAGGCGTCGGCATAGGCGGTGACGTCGTCGGCCGCGGGGCTGCCCTTGATGTCGTTGATGCCCTCCAGGACCACCAGGGCCCGTACGCCCGCGCGGTCCAGGGCGTCGGGGTCGAGCCGGGTGAGGGCGCTCGGCCCGACGCCGTCGTGCAGCAGCCGGTTCCCTGAGATACC
Source organism: Streptomyces sp. MUSC 14 (assembly GCF_001866675.1). Taxonomy (NCBI): domain Bacteria; kingdom Bacillati; phylum Actinomycetota; class Actinomycetes; order Kitasatosporales; family Streptomycetaceae; genus Streptomyces; species Streptomyces sp. MUSC 14. Next base: position 133,741 of record NZ_MLYN01000028.1, on the reverse strand, counting down.
GGCGTTGAGGACGCCGTACCGGCCGGCGCGCAGCGTGGCGGCGAGCCGGTCGGGCCAGCGGTGGTTGGTGTCGGGGGTGGAACCGTTTCCGTCGGTGAGGGAGTCGCCGAACGCGACGACGCTGCCGGCGGAGTCGCCGAGGACGTCGACGCCGGTGACGTAGTACCAGCGGGTGACGGTGGCCGTGTAGTCGGCGCCGTCCGTGTCGGCGGCGCGGCCCGCGCCGCCGGCGGCCACGTAGCTGGTCTGCAGGGCGGTCTGGTGGGTGGTCGCGGGGCCGCTGTCGCCGGGTGTGTACACGGTGACGAGGAGGTCGGCGGCGGCCGGGACGCGCAGCGGCACCGGGTCGGTGACCGTGTCCTGGCCCGGCGCGACCGTGACGGCGGGGGCACCCTGGAAGGTGGCGGTGCGCAGCGTGCCGGGCAGGGCGTCCGGGCCGGCCGCCGCGCGCAGCGCGACGGTGACCGCGCCGAGGTTCAGGGGCGCGGTGCCGAACCGGTTGCTGAGCCGTACGCGCACCGCGTCGCCGCCGACGCTGAGGTGGACGACGTTGCGGATGGCGGCGCCGGGCCGGGCGGCGGCGGTCCCGGAGGGGGCGGTCTCCCAGCTGCCGGTCCACAGGGGCAGCGCCGCCGGCTGCGGGTGGGCGAGGGCCGGCGCCGCCAGGCCGGGCAGCACCGCCAGCAGCAGCACCGCGAGGATCCGTCCGACCTTGGCCATGTCTCCGCCCGCCTTCGCCGTGGCTCGTCGGAGGCGACCGTCCCACACGCCCGGCCCGTACCCCCGCAGCGTGCACGGTGGTCCACCCGCTCGGCGTAACACCGGCCCCACGAAGGCGGGATGACCCGAAGGACACCCCCTGGCCTTCCAGCGCGCCCTCCAGGCCCAGCGGCGGCACCTTGCGGTCGAGGCCGCCCGCGTACCCGGTCTGCGAGCCGTCCGCGCCGGTCACCCGGTGGCAAGGGCGCACGATCAGCGGGGGGTTGGCGCCGAGCCGCGCGGGGATCTCGCCGTAGGTGACCGTGCTGCCGTACGGCAGCACGGGGGGACCCCCACCTGAACGCGGTGCCCCGAGCGGCCGACGGAGGCCGGAACGCGGCGAGTTCACCGGTGAAGCAGGCGCCGGGCTGGTCCGCGGCGGCGCGCAACGGCCCCGGGTAGCGCTGCCGCCCCCGCCTCGTGAGCAGCAGCGGGCCGGCCGGGAAGTCCAGCCGTGTCCGGTACCTGTCGGCCTCAGCCCAACTCCCCTGCCACGCGAAGGTGTTGGACGGCGTACGACCGCCAGGGGCGCCAGCTTTCGGGGGCCTCGGTGCCGGGCGGGGCGACGTCCGGATCGCCGAGGGCGCGGACGCGGACGGCGGCGGCGACGGCCGGGTCCATGCCGGGCAGCGCGCGCAGGGCGGCCGCGGCGTCGTCCCGGTCGGCGCCCGCGTCCAGCCGCAGGGTGCCGTCGGCGAGGGCCGCGGCGAGCGCGCCCAGCGGGCCGCCGGGCTCGGCCTCGGCGAGCACGGCGGGCTCCGGGAAGAGATGGGTCAGGCTGCCGCTGGGCGCGTCGAGCGCCTTGCCGCAGCGGCGCACCAGCGGCTCGGCGCCCGCGCTGCCCACCAGTGCGCGCACGGCGGGCTCCAGCGGGTCGACGGCGCCGGGCGAGCGCAGTCCGGGCCGGGCGGCGACCAGCGGGGCGAGCCGCGGGTCGGCGCCGAGCCGCTCGTCCACGGCGTACGGGTCGGCGTCGAGGTCGAACAGCCGCCGCAGCCGCTGCACCGCGGTCGTCAGGTCCCTCGGGTCGGTGAGGTGCAGCCGCGCGTCGAGCCAGCCGCCCGGCCGGGTGCCGGTGCGCGGCGCCCGGGTCCGCTCCTCGACGGCGACGATCCCGGTGCCGTACGGCAGCCGCAGCGTGCGCCGGTAGGTACGGCCGCCCGGCGGACCGCAGACCTCCTCGATCCCGGCGACCGCCTCGGCCGCCAGCTGGTCGAAGACCGCGGCGGTCTGGTACGGGCCCCGGTGGGCGAGCCGCAGCGGTATGCCGGCGCCGGGGGCCGGGCGGCGGCCGTCGCGGGCGCGCGGGGCGGCGGCGCGCACCTCGGTCGGTGTCGAGGCGTACACCTCCCGGACGGTGTCGTTGAACTGCCGCACGCTGGCGAACCCGGCGGCGAACGCGATCTCGGTGACGGGCAGCCCCGTGGTCTGGAGCAGCACCCGCGCGGTGTGCGCCCGCTGGGCCCGGGCGAGCGCCACCGGTCCGGCGCCGAGTTCGGCGGTGAGCTGGCGCTGCACCTGCCGGGCGCTGTAGCCGAGCCGGGAGGCGAGCCCGGAGACGCCCTCGCGGTCCACGACGCCGTCGGAGATCAGCCGCACGGCCCGGCCGACCACGTCCGCCCGTACGTTCCACTCCGCCGACCCCGGCACCGCGTCCGGCCGGCACCGCCGGCAGGCCCGGAACCCGGATCCCTGCGCGGCGGCGGCCGTGGCGAAGAAGCGCACGTTGTGCCGCTTGGGCGTCACCGCCGGGCAGCTGGGCCGGCAGTAGATCCCGGTGGTCTCGACGGCGAAGAAGAACGCCCCGTCGAACCGCCCGTCCCGGCTGCGCACCGCCTCGTACCTGCTGTCCTCGTCCATCACGCCTTCCAGTGTGGGCCGGGGAGAGGGACGAGGCTGGCGGAAATCGGACGCGACGCCGGGGACGCGCCTACCGATACCGCGCCCGCTTGAGCTCCCTCGCCGCCTTGCCCTCGGCCTCCTTCCGCCGCCAGTGCCGCCCGCGCTCCGCACGCACGCGTGCGTCGGTCTTGGCGACGATCCACTGGTTCTCGCGCGTCAGCTTGCGGTAGCTCTCCAGTCGCCGCGCGGGCAGTTCCCCGCCGTCCACGGCGGAGCGGACCGCGCAGTCCGGCTCCGCCTCGTGCGCGCAGTCGGGGAAGCGGCACCGCGCGGCCAGCTCCTCGATCTCGGAGAACACCTGCCCGACCCCGCTCGCGGCGTCGAACAGGCCGACCCCGCGCAGCCCGGGGGTGTCGATCAGCACCCCGCCCGAGGGCAGGACGAGCAGATTGCGGGTGGTGGTGGTGTGCCGCCCCTTGCCGTCGACGTCCCGCGCGGCCCGTACGTCCATGACGTCCGCACCGACGAGGGCGTTGGCCAGCGTGGACTTGCCGGCGCCGGACTGGCCGAGCAGCACGGACGTACCGGAGCCGACGAGCGCGACGAGGGCGTCGAGCCCGTCGCCGTGCAGGGCGCTGACGCCGAGCACGGGTACGCCGGGCGCGCTGGTCCCGACGTCGTGCACGAGGTGGGCGAGGGTGACCGGGTCCGGCACGAGGTCGGCCTTGCCGAGGACGACGACGGGCTGGGCGCCCGACTCGCAGGAGAGCGCCGACTTATGCAGCAGCGCCTCACCACTCGAGCAGGACATGGCCAAGGCCAGGAACCGCTCGATCCGCCCGAGGTCCAGTTCGCCCGCGAGCGACACACAGATGACGACGTGATCGATGTTAGTGGCCAGCACCTGGCCGTCGGAACGCTTGGACGAGGTCGAGCGCACGAAGGCGGTTCGGCGAGGCAGCAGCGTCCGCACGTACCGCGGATCGCTGCCCTCAGGGTCGACCGCGACCCAGTCCCCCGTGCACACCACCTTCATCGGGTCGCGGGGGACGACGAACTCGGTGTCGGCACGGACGGTACCGCCAGGGGTGACGACGTCGCACTGGCCCCGGTCGACCCGCACGACACGGCCGGGCAGAAAGCCCTGCCCGGCATAGGGAGCGAACTCGGCTTCCCAGCCCTCGTCCCAGCCGTACAGGGCGAGAGGATGCAAGGAAGACGAGGACGAACCCACGAGAGAAGAGAAAGACAAGGGAGGACCCTTCACAAGGGTGGCCTCGGCGCCGCGCTCACGGGCGCGGGAGAAGAGTGAGGTCAGCCGGGGACCACGGAGGTGGACTGAATGAACTTCCGAATGCGGGCAACGCCCGTCTCAACGACAGCCATCGGTCACACCTCCCGTTCTCCGCACGACTGACCGCGGCAGCCAACGGCCACCGCGAGGAGCAGGCTCCACTCTAGGGGGGCTCGCTCTGCGGCACCACAGAATTTCGCCCGTCGTTCCTCGAGGGGACGGCCAGGCCGCCTCCGGTGGACGACGGGCTCGGCACCCCATGCGCCGCCGGCCTCCTGGAGTCGCGCCGTCAGCCCCCCGGTCGTGAAGCGCCGCCGTGACCGGCCCGGCTGCGGCCCGGCAACAGCGGAGACATGTGTCAGAGTGGAGAGGCGAGACGACGACGTCCGCGGACGGAGGAGACAGGAGGGGGCGTCCTGTCATGTCCATATATTTCGATCCCCACAATTCGGCCATGGCCCGCTCTGTCCCCATCGACCGGCGGAGCGAGGAGTACGCGGACCTCTTTGGGCAGGCCCCGGTGATCTTCGCTGCGCTCAGTGGCCCGAGACACCTGCTGGAAGTGGCGAACTCGGCATTCTTCGAGGCCATGGGGTGCGACCGCGGGCGTGTCGGCGAGTCGGTCGGAGAGGTGATTCCGGAATTGGTTCCGCAGGGCGTCCTCGACCGGCTCGACGAGGTCTACCGCACCGGTGTCGCGTACCGGGCCCGGGACGGGCGGCTGATGCTGGGAGAGCCGGGCCGGCAGCGGGAGGGGTTCTTCGACTTCACCTACGAGCCCCGTTGGGACGGGGCCGGCCGGATCGACGGGGTCGTGGTGATCGCGGTCGAGACCACCGCGTACCACGACGCGCATCTCCTGGCCTCGGAGCAGCGCGTGTTGCTGGAGCAGATCGCACGCGACGCCCCTCTCGCCGAGATCCTCGACGGCATGGTCACGGCAATCGAAGAGTTCTCCCCGGACATGATCGTCTCGGTACTGCTCGTCGATCCCGACGGACAGCACCTGCGGCACGGCACCGCCCCGCACCTGCCCGCCTTCTACAACGAGGCGATCGACGGGACACCCATCGCCGATGGTGCCGGCTCGTGCGGCACGGCCGCCTTCCGGCGCGAACCCGTGATCGTCACGGACATCGCCACCGACCCCCTGTGGAAGGACTACCGCGACCTGGCGCTGCGGGCCGGGGTCGCGGCGTGCTGGTCCACGCCGATCCAGGACGCGGACGGCCGGCTGCTGGGCACGTTCGCGATGTACCACAGCACCCCCAAGGCTCCTGCGGACAGGGATGTGAAGCTCAGCGTCGCGTTCGCACGCATAGCCGCGCTGGCCATCGAGCGCCACTGTGCGGTGGAGGCGCGGCGCGCCGCCCAGGAGCGCGAGAAGGCAGTCCGTGAGGATCTGGCCTTCCTGCTGGAAGCGAGCACCGCCATCACGGGCGAGACACACTATTCGGAGAGCCTCCAGTGCATGGCCAGGCTGACTGTTCCGGCCCTGGCGCCGCTGTGTGCCGTCCACGTGGTCGAGCGCGGACGGACCCGCCGCGTCGCCGTCGCCGCCTCGACCCGGGAGGGGGAACAGCTCCTCTCCTCCCCCGCGCTGTGCGACGACGTGGACGCCGCCGTCGCCCGTGTGCTGGCCTCCGGCGCCCTCGAGACGACCCACACGGGCAACCCCTGCGCGCAGCTCGGCGTCACGGGTTACGTGTGCGTGCCGCTGGCCACCCGGGGCCGCACCTTCGGCACGCTGACTCTCCTGGCCACCGCCCTGCCCCTGGACGGCCACACGATCGCCCTGGCCCAGGAACTCGCCCGACGGGCCGCTTCGAGTGCCGACAACGCCCACCAGTTCACCGACCGCGTCCGGCTGGCCCACGATCTGCAGGCAGGCCTGCTGCCTCCCGAGTTGCCCAGGATTCCCGGCGTAACCTTGGCCGCCTCGTACCATCCGGCCGGTGAAGGACTCGACGTCGGCGGCGACTTCTTCGACGTCTTCCCGCTGTCCGGCGACCGCTGGGCGCTCATGATCGGCGATGTGTCGGGGCGCGGCGCACTGGCGGCCACCACCACCGGAATGGTCCGCCACACCGCACGCGCCGCCGCCCGCCTCCTGAACGACCCGACCGCGGTGGTCGCCGCCATCAACGACGCGTTGACGGCAGGCACCGCCGATGAGGACCAGTTCGTCTCACTCGTCTACGGCGAGCTGCGGCACTCCCCGTCTCACCTCGCGCTCAGCCTGATTCGAGCAGGCCACGTACCGCCCCTCGTGCGCAGAGCCGACGGCACGGTCGAAGAACTCACGCAACCAGGCCTGCTGTTGGGCATCCGTCCCGACCCCGCCTTCTGCCCGTTCGACATCGACCTGCGCCCCGGCGACAGCCTGGTCCTGGTCACCGACGGCATCACCGAGGCCCGCTCTGCCGACGGCGAACTCTTCGGCGAGGACCGCTTGGCCGACGCGCTCGTCGCCGACCGGGCCACGGCGCCCACCGCCGCCACCCTCATCGAGTCCATCACCGCCGCAGTCACCACGTTCGCAGGCAATGCCGCCCTCGACGACCGGGCCGCGCTGGTTGTCACCGCCACCTGATGGTCACGATGGCGCAGCAGCCCTTGCTGCGCTCACAGCGCGCAGCAGGCAGAAAGTTCAGCCGGAGACCGCAGGTGGAGTGGATGAACTTCCGGATACGGGCAGCGCCCGTCTCAGGCCGTGCTGGTCAAGGAGCCGTATCGGTCCAAGGCGACCAGGTGCTTGCAGAAGTTGCCCTCCATGCCGTACGGGCAGTCGCACTCCCCTGCAAGGCCGTTGGGCCCGTCCAGGATCAGCTCCGCCTGGTAGGCGTCCGTCCCGTGGACGGTGGCCGTGGTCCAGCCGTCGCGCCCTCGCCTCCGGTCGAAAGTGCGTGGCCCGGCCGGCGCCTGCAGGTCGTCCTCGTCGAAGTCCAAGTCCTGTGCCACAGACGCATTCAACCGGAGGAGCGGGGCGCCGGCCTCTGCAGAACCCGCATCGCTGTGTTGGTGGGCGCGCACACCCACACCCGCCCGACAGCCGCGGCTCACGACCGCGACGAGGTCCAGCCTGGCCATTCACGACCAGTCCTGCAACTGCTCTGCGGCGAGCCGCCGGCTGCCGGCCGCGCGCACCTGCCCGAATACCGGAAGCTGCCCGACAAGGCCGACTATGCCTTCCCCGCCGCTCGGCGGCTCGCAGGTCAGCGCTTCTTGGTCTTCTTCTTTTGCGGCGGGGTCCAGTCGCCTCGGTGCAACCGGCAGCGGGAGTAGCCGATCATCGCCGGGTTCTGGCATCGTTTGCCAGTCTTGGTTTTGGTCGACCCGCACTTGACCTGCCTGCCCATTCGTCCTCCCTTGTCCGGTCGAAGGTGGCGCATCTCGAACCCACCTCACCGCACGGAGGAGCTCAACACTCTACTTGCGGCCGCATTCGGCTGATTCGCTCTCCTACATGCCTGAGTCACGACATATAGATCCCCGGGTTGATCACTGTACATACGGCGACCTCGTTGATCACAGGTCGTCGGTGTCATCCGCCGTGTCGAGGCTGATCCCCAGTTCCTCGGCGCTCGACTCGTCGTCCAGGATCGGCTTGCCCATCACGTCCGAGACACTGCGGAGCAGCGCTGCTCTACGGGCGGCGAAGAATCCGTCAAAGTCATCGGTGGCCATGAGTTCCGGTTGGGCCAGGTGAGAGCGAATGCGTTCGGCGACGCTTTCGTGAGGGGTCTGCGCGGTCCTGACCAGACGGCCCAGGTAGTCGGAGGGAGCTGCCCCTCCGATGACTCGGTTGGTGCGGGCGGTCAGCGGTGTCTTGTTGATGATCGAGTTGTAGTCGGCGGGAGCGTATCCGGCTTTTTCGCACCACGTCTTGGGGAAGATGTGGTGGATGTCAATGGCCTCGTCGAAATACCCGGTGACCTCGACCTTCTCTCCGGTGCGCCAGTCCAGGGCCCCCGCCTTGAGCAGGAGTGCGTAAATCCCCTTGTACGCGGCGCTGTTGCGCGTACGGAGAGTCAGCAGGCGTCCGGGAGCGAACTGCGCAGCGGTGACGGTCCGGGGCTCTGCCGCATCCTCGCGGATCCAGTCGACGACATCCGGCAAGTCCTGGCTGAAGCGCGTCTCGGTCGAGCCGCCGTACAGCTCCCCGAACACACCGCACCAGTACCAGCGGGCGAGCTTGTGCTGGGCGCCGGCGCTCTGCGCGGCATCTCCGGCCAGGGCCAGGATCGCGGCAAGCGGTATCAGCTGTGTCCCGTAAGGCAGGAACTTCGTGTCGAAGAGAAACTGCTGGTGCAGGAACTTGGCCGCCGCCTTGAACCCGTCGATGACGGACGGCGAGAAGCGTACGTAGTCCTCCAAGGCGAGGGCGAGCATGTCCTTGGGCTTGCACCCGATGCGCGGCAGTCGCTCCTCTTCCGTCCCGCGTTCGGCCTCGCGCCTGCGCCGTTCGGCCGTGGCCGGCAGGGTGACCGCCTGGAGGAAGTCCGTGTTGGAGACCTCGCGAAGGATGCGGTACTCGGGCGCGTTCCAAGCAGCCCGACACTCCCGCTCCCAGTGGTTGCGTAGATCGAACTCGTCTGCCGCGTAGGTGGCGGTCAGCAGCTCGAAGACGGTCAGGGTGACGCCGCCGGTGTTGACCTTCTCGAACACCTGGCACACGGCTTGGCGTGGGGTCGCCTGTCCGAGTTCGATGACTGGCACGTGGTAGCGGACGAAGGAGCGGACGAACGCCTCGTTGAAGTCGCGCCACAGTCTGCGCTTGTCCTTGTCACCGTCCCAGTAGTCGGTGAACTCGTAACCCCAGTCGCCGCCGTCGAAGACGGCGTGAAGCGGGAAGAGATGTGCCTCGTACTCGCGCTCGGGAGTCGAGTAGTCCTCGACGACCTGCCCCCGGAAGTTGAGGACCTTGCGCGTTTCCGGCAGAAACCGGATGGCGTCCTCCCGGTCGCTGTTCTCGTCGAGAGCCTGAACCATGTCGACGTAGAACCAGCCCGACACCTGATGCTTGCGCAGGTCCTGGGTGACCACTGGACCGTTCAGCTTCAGGGACTGGAACAGCGACGTCAGCCGCTGCTGCCCGTCGAGTACGAGCGTGTCGGGCTCGGGCTCACCGGCCGGGGCGGCCCCGGCTCCGCGCACGCGTGTGCGGTGAGAGAGGTCAGCCGGAGACCACGGAGGTGGAATGGACGAACTTCTGGTCGCGGGCAACGCCCGTCACAGAGACAGCCATCGGTCACACCTCCCGTTTCTCACCCGGCCGACGACAGCGGCCGGCAGCCACTGCGTGCAGCGGATCCCACCGTAGAGGCAGCCGCACTCCGGCACCACCGGTTTTCCGGCGGGGTCACAGGCCGTGCCGGTATGCCGCCCCGGAACGAGCGGCCGGCGCCCAGGTGGCGTCGTCGGCCGCGTACTCGGTCAGCAGGCTGAACATACGGTCGCAGAGCTCCTCGTTGTCGAGCGGGACACCGCTCGGGGCTCCGGTCTCGGCGGCGTACACCTCCTGCACGAGCGCCCACCAGACAAGGTTCCCGCCGCGCCCGAGTTGACGAACGCCACATAGTGCAGGTAGGAGCCATCCAGTCCGTGGGCACCGGGTGTCGAACGGCTGATGCGGTCGGTGACTCCACACATGCCGACGCCCGTCTCAAGCCACGCCGACGACACCTTCCTGACCGCCGACGGCGACGACCCGGTGTCGGCGCGTGTGTTCAGCCGACCGCGCAGGACGCCCCGTTGAGCGTGAAGCCGTGCGGTGCCCGGTTCGCGCCCTGCCAGGTGGCGAGGAAGCCGAAGGACAGGGTGCCGTGCGCGGCGACGGTCCTGTTGTAGTCGGCGGCGGCGGCAGTGACGTGCGCGCCGTCCTGGTGGACGGTGGCGTCCCACATCTGGCCGACCTGTTGGCCGTCGTGGTAGCTCCAGGAGACCTGCCAGTCGGCGAGCGGCCGGTCGGTGGTGACGGTGACGGCGGCCTGGAAACCGGCGGTCCACTGGCTGACGACGTCGTAGGCGACCCGGCAGGACGCGCCGGCCGGTCCGGCGGTGCCCGACTGCTGCTCGGCCGTGGAGGTGCTGCCCTGCGGTTCGGGATCCGGCTGCGTACGGCCGGGGTGCGTCGCCGTACCGCTCGGGGAGGGTGTCGCGGACGACCTGCCCGCGGTGGACGACGACGGCGTGGCGGGGCGGCCGGCGGAGCGGCCCGCGGAGCGGGAGACGCTGGGGTCGGCGACCGGCTGACGGTCGTCGCGGCCACCGGCGGCCGTGTCGTCGCCGGAGCCGCCGAACGGCATCATCGACACACCGAGCGCGAGCGCCGACAGCAGGACGGCGGCGGCGAGCAGCCCGCCGCGCAGCGCCCGGTTGCGGCCGCCGCCCTCCTCGGTGTCACCGGGGTCCGCCTCGGCACCGGGGCGGCCGGCGCCGAGGCGGACCTCGGCGGCGCGCCGGCGGCGCTCCAGGTAGGCGAGGCCGCCCCAGCCGACGACCCCGCCGGCCAGCGCGGCGGGCAGTCCGCCGCCGTGCAGTCGCAGACAGGCGGCGGCCTCGGCACAGCGCACGCAGGTGGCGAGGTGCCGGGAGAGGTCGCCGGGGGTGTCGGCGGCCTGCGAGCGGGTGACCGCGTCGAGCAGCCGCGCGTACGAGCGGCACTGCGCGTCCAGCGGGGTGTCCAGGTGGGCGCGGTGGCAGCGGTCGCGGAACAGGGTGCGGACCTGGTCGAGTTCGTCGCCGACGGTGGCCGGGTCGAGGCCCAGCCTGCGGGCGACGACGGGCAGGGGCAGCGCCTCCACCTCGGCCAGCCAGAGCAGCGAGGCATCGGCTTCCTGCATGTCCCGCAGGCCCCGCAGGGCGATCGGCCGCTCCAACGGCGGTCCCGAACAGCGGGCTGCCTGCCCGGAGTTGAGCCACAGCCGCAGTTCGGGGTCGAGCTTGTGTCCGTCGCCGTCGGCCTCCCAGCCGGCGGCGGTGTCGCGTACGGCGGTGAGCAGGGCCGGGATCGTCGGCAGCCGGGCGCCGCGGCGGCCGGCGCCGCGCACATGGGTGCGCTCGGCCGCGCGGACCTCACGCACGCCGAGCGCGAAGGCCTCGGTGGCCAGTTGATGGGCCGTCACGGACCCAGAGGTGCACAGGTCCGCGTAACTGAGCACCGCGTCCCAGCCCTCCGAGAACAGCGCGGCCTCGGTGGCGTCCTGGGGGGTCGGCAGGTCGGGCATGGGACTCCTGCATCCACGAGCGAGGTCAACTCTCCATAGGCGAAAGGGAGTTGCAGGGAACCTCGCGGCAGAGCACCGAGCCTTTCACGACCCCGACACAACTGACAAGCGGCCTGTTCACATCCGGTGACGCATGGTGGCGGGACGGATGCGCGTCGCGACGAACCCCGACTCCCGCCTCTGGTACGGACGCGGAGGCCGTATCACTCACCGTCCCGCCGGGCCCCTCACCGTCCCGTCGGCTCGCTCGCGGGCTCGTCGGCGGCGGGCAGGCTGTCCATGAAGGAGCTGACCGAGAAGACCGCGCGGCCGGGTCCGGGCGGGCCGTAGCCGGGAGGCGAGGACAGGCCGAAGTCGTCCATCGTCTGCCGGTAGGCCTGGAGCAGCCGGATGTGGTACTCCAGCGGCGCGCCGTGCGGGTTCGCCTTGCCGAGCGGGGTGGTCGGCTCCGGGCACCAGGTGGTGAAGCGGGGCGTGATGCCGTGCGACATGAAGAAGCGCAGCCCCTCGGTGGTCGACGCGATCGCCTCGTCCACCGTCGTGAAGCCGAACGGCTCGGCCATCTCCACGCCCGCCACGAAGTTGGGGATCACGTTGCGCGCGCCGAAGACCTCCGCGGAGTCGAGGATCCGCCGGTGCCACTCGTCGCGGCCGACGTAGCGCTCCTTGCCGGGGCAGTACAGCTCGAACAGCCGGCGGTCCCACACCTCGAAGTTGGGGTGGTAGATCTGCACTCCGTAGTCCTTGAACCGCTGCACGTCGTCACGCGGCAGCGCCTGCGCGACGACCTTGCCGATCCAGCGGCCCGGGAAGCGCTCCTCGATGGCCTTGGCGTAGTGGCCGTAGAAGTCGGCCTCGTCGCGCCCGGCGACCGTCTTGGTGATCGCACCGCCGGTGAGCGTGTACGCGGTGGACGCCTTCTGGGTGTCGTACCGGTCGATGATCTCCAGCGCCTCCAGGACCTCCTCCACGTCCTTGACGCCGGTGTACGGCCGCCCGGCCGCCTTGTGCTGGCGCCAGTTGTGGTTGATGTCGCAGTACTGGCACTCCTCCTTGGCACCGAAGTACTGGCAGACCCGGAAGACCGTGAGGTAGATCAGGTAGCCCCACTGGATGGTCGGGGCGACCTCCATCACGGACTTCCCGTTGGAGAGGGTGTGCCGGTAGTACTCCGGCATGGGCGGCACGCCGACGTCCGCGATCCGCCTGCCGTCGAGGTAGAGCCCGAGCAGCCCGTCCTCGTCGGCGGCGACCCGGTAGGGCGAGGCGGGGTTCACCCGTACGGAGACGACGGTGCGGCGCAGGTCGTACGGGCCGCCGGTGAGGATGATCTCCTCCGGGGGCCGGCGCAGCGCGGCCTCGCCCAGCTCGGGCAGGGTGCCGTGGTCGAAGGAGAAGATGAAGTACGACTTCGGCTTGACCTCGCCGCTCTCGTTGTCACTGAGGGCGGACGGGTCGAAGGCGACGCCGCCGCGGAGCAGGTCCTCTTTGAAAACGGCTTCCCGCGGCACCTGCGGGAACCGCTCCATCAGATCCTCGACCAGCGCGGTACGACTGCCCATCCGTCTGTCTCCTCCCGGTTCAGGCGTATGTCTCACACCGTATGCCCCCGCTCCGGGCTCAGCCGTGCCGGGTCCCCGCACGGCGTGCGATGTGGTCCGGTACGGCGATGCCGGGCGGCAGTGCCGGGTCGGGCTGCGGGGTGCCCCAGCGCGGGGTCAGCGGCAGGACGCCGGCCCACAGACCGAGGGCCGCGTCGGGTCCGTCGCCGTCCTCCGGGGCGCCGGTGCGGATCTTGACGGAGGCCTCTTCGAGGGAGAGCGCGAGGAGGGTGGTGGCCGCGAGTTCCTTGCGGCTGGGGAGCCGGGCGTACGACCACTGCCCCGGCGCGGAGTGCTCGGTGAGCAGGCGCAGCCCCTCCAGCTTCCGGTCGGGGTCGGTGATCTTGCGTGCGATGCCGTGGATCATGGCGCTGCGGTAGTTGACGCCGTGCTCGAAGACGGACCGCGCGAGCACGAGCCCGTCGACGTGCGTGACGGTGACGCAGACCGGGGTGTCGCCGGCGAGACTGCGACTGGCCACGGACCCGTGGAGATACAGCCACCGCGCGTCGCGCCCGTACACGGTCGGCACGACGACCGGCCGTCCGTCCACCACCACGCCGAGGTGACAGACGAACCCGGCGTCGAGAACCGCCTCCAGCTCCGACCGCTCCAGGCTGCCCTGCTCGCGCAGGCGGCGCTGGCGGGTGCGGTCGGTGACGGGCAGGCGGGCGGGAAGCGGTTCCTGACTCATGCAGGAGAACATACCGATATCGTGGTAGAGGAGCCAGCAGTATTTCATATACATCAATTCATGCCCGGCTTGGCAACGAAATCCGCAACCAGCCTCCCCGTCGGGCCGCACCGGATGAGAGGCTCGGCACACCGGCACTCTCCGAGAGGGACGCAACAGTGGCAGGGACGGGCAAGAGCGCCAGGACGGTCACCAACTGGGCGCGGACCATCAGCTACACCCCGCGGCAGCTCCACCGTCCGCGCACCGTCGACGCGCTCGCGGCGCTGGTGGGCAGGAGTGCGCGGGTGCGGGTGCTCGGCAGCGGGCACTCCTTCAACCGGATCGCCGACCCGGGTCCGGACGGCGTGCTGCTGTCCACCTCCGGTCTGCCGCGGGAGATCGACGTCGACACGGCGGCGCGCACGGTCCGGGTGCCGGGCTGGGCCCGCTACGCCGAACTGGCCCGCACGGTCCACGCGCACGGCCTCGCCCTGCCCAACATGGCCTCCCTGCCGCACATCTCGGTGGCCGGCTCGGTGGCGACCGGTACGCACGGTTCGGGTGTGGGCAACGCACCACTGGCGGCGGCGGTCCGGGAGCTGGAGGTGATCGTCGCGAGCGGCGACACCAGGACCATGGGCCGGGACAACGGGCGGTTCGACGGCGCCGTGACCTCCCTCGGCGCGCTGGGCGTCGTCACCGCGCTGACACTCGACCTGGAGCCGGCGTACGAGGTGGAGCAGCGGGTCTACACGGAACTCCCGCTGGAGGGACTGGACTTCGATGCCGTGGCGGCCTCGGGGTACAGCGTGAGCCTGTTCACGGACTGGCGGGAGCCGGGCTTCAGGCAGGTGTGGGTCAAGCGGCGCACGGACCGGCCGGCGGTGGACTTCCCGTGGGCGGCGCCCGCACGGGTGCCGCTGCACCCGGTGCCGGGCATGCCCGCGCGGAACTGCACCGAGCAGCTGGGGGTGCCGGGGCCGTGGCACGAGCGGCTGCCGCACTTCCGGGCGGAGTTCACGCCGAGCAGCGGGGAGGAGATCCAGTCGGAGTACCTGCTGCCGCGGTCGGCGGCGATGGACGCGCTGTATGCAATAGACGATATCCGGTCGACCGTATCCGGTGTATTGCAGACCTGCGAGGTGCGGACGGTCGCCGCCGACACCCAGTGGCTGAGCCCGGCCCACGGGCGGGATTCGGTCGCGCTGCACTTCACGTGGGTGCGGGACGAGGCGGCCGTCCTGCCCGTCGTGCGCCGACTGGAGGAGGCGTTGGAGCCGTTCGGTCCGCGGCCGCACTGGGGGAAGGTGTACGAGATGCCGTCGACGGTCGTTCGCCGACTGTATGCACGACTCCCCGACTTCCGCGCCCTGGCCCGCTCCCTGGATCCGGCCGGCACGTTCACCAACGCGTTCGTCCGGGAGCTGCTCGACGAATGACCTGCCGCACGAACACTTCCTCCACCCCCTTTCCTAACCCCTTGTCGAACGGCATCCACAGCCCATAGCCTGACGCCCGTGCCGGTGCCGCTGCCGCCCCGGCCTGGGCCGAGGTCTGGACGGGACGGGAGGGGCCGCCGCGTGAAGCGCACATCGCGTGACATCCGCACCGCGAACCGCTACGAGGTGCTGCGCCAGATCATCGCCGAGTCTCCCACGTCCCGACAGGAGTTGGCGGCCGCCACCGGGCTGAGCCTGGCCACCGTCGCCACACTGGTCGGCGAGTTGCTGGACCTGCGCATGATCACCGAGGTGGGTTTCGAGGACTCGGCGGGCGGCCGGCCCCGCGGGCTGGTGGCCGTCAACGCCTCGGGCGGCGCGCTGATCGGGGTGGACGTCGCGGAGACGTACGTCCATGTCGAGCTGTTCGACCTGGCGCTCGGCGTACTGGCCCGCGCCGACGAGGACATGCGGCCCGGCGACAGCCGTCCGGAGCAGGTGGTGGGCCATGTCGCCGCCGCCGTCGGCGCGGTGATGGCGCAGGCCGGGGTCGAGGCGGCCCGGGTGCTCGGGGTCGGGGTGAGCGTGCCGGGCCAGGTGGACCGGGACAGCGGTGTCGCCGAGTACGCGCCCAACTGGGACTGGCACGA
Organism: Streptomyces sp. MUSC 14; assembly: GCF_001866675.1. Taxonomy (NCBI): domain Bacteria; kingdom Bacillati; phylum Actinomycetota; class Actinomycetes; order Kitasatosporales; family Streptomycetaceae; genus Streptomyces; species Streptomyces sp. MUSC 14. The sequence goes on along the minus strand of NZ_MLYN01000028.1, from coordinate 118,251 downwards.
CGTGCCCTTGCTCGATCTGCTCGCCGAACACATCGCGTACCCGCTGTACTTGGACAACCCGCTGCGCGCCTGTGCGGTGGCGGAGCTGTGGTTCGGGGCCGCGCGCGGGCGCGGCGACACGGTGGTGGTCAATCTGGGCACGGGCGTCGGCGCCGGTCTGGCCCTCGGCGGCGGGCTGCACCGGGGGGTGAGCAACAGCGCCGGCGAGTGGGGTCACACCACGCTCGTGCTGGACGGCCGGCTGTGCCACTGCGGCAACCACGGCTGTGTCGAGACCTACGTCGGTGCGCCCGGCATCATGCAGAATCTGCGCGAACTGAGCCCGCGCTCCACGTTGTTGCACCCCGAGGACCAGACGGCCACGATCGACGCGCTGGCCCTCGCGGTCGCGGCGGGCGATCCGGTGGCGCTCGAGGTGGTCCGGGACACGGCCCGATACCTCGGGGCCGGCATCTCCGATCTGATCAATCTGCTCAACCCCGAGGTGGTCGTGCTCAGCAGCTGGGTCGCCGCCCGGCTGGGCGCGCCGCTGCTCGACGAGGTCCGCCGGGCCGTGGCCCGGCACGCGCTGCGCCGGCCGCTGGCCGCCACCGAGATCGTCCTGTCCCCGATCCCCACCGACCCGGTCTCCCTCGGCGCGGCCACGTTCGCGCTGGAGGGGGCCCTGCAGTCGGCCGGGCAGCGGCAGGGCACCGCCAAGAACACCGCCAGGAGCACCGTCCCGCGCACCACCCTCGCAAGGAGCCGTACCGCACCGCCTTCGTGACGACGGAAGGGATGCACGTGTCTCACCCCCGCAAGAGATCCCCGCTGCTCGCGGTCCCGGCCGCGCTGGCCTTGGGCGCCGCCCTCCTCACCTCCCCGCCCGCGAGCGCCACCACCGCCCCGGCCGCCGCCGAGGTCTCCCCGCACGCCGCCCAGACCATCGACGACATCGGCGCCTCGGGCGCCTGGTGGGTCGACGAGCTCACGCACTTCGACCCGAAGGTGCAGGCCAGGGTCGCCCGACTCCTCTTCTCCCCACAGGGGTTGGACCTCAGCGCGTACCGCTACAACATCGGTGGCGGCGGCACCGCGGTCACCACCCCGGCCCGCGCCGCCGAGGACTTCCTCAAGGCCGACGGCTCCTACGACTGGAGCAGGGACAAGGGCGGCCGGACGTTTTTGGCGTACGCCGCGGCGTACGGGGTCAGGGACCTGATCGGCTTCGTCAACAGCGCGCCCGCACGGTGGACGACCAACGGCAGAAGCTGCGGCGGGCAGTTGAAGGCCGGGAACGAGACCGACTTCGCGAAGTACGTCGCCGACGTGACCGGTCACTTCGCGCGCCAGGGCGTACGACTGGACTACATCAGCCCGTTCAACGAGCCGGACAACAGCTTCGCGGACTGCGGCCAGGAGGGCATGCCGGTCCCGGTGGACCAGCGCGACGACATCGTGCGCGCGCTCGGCGCCGAGCAGCGGGCCCGGCACCAGAAGACGTCGGTCATCGCGGACGAGTCCAGCAGGACGACGCAGTTCACGAGCGAAGTGCCGCAGTGGATCACCCGGCCGGGCACCGCCCCGTACGTCGCCAGGCTGGCCCATCACACGTACGACGACCCGGACGACGGCCGGCTCGGCAATGTCTACGAGACGTCGAGGTCGGTCGGCAAGACCTCCTGGGCCACCGAGATCTGCTGCTTCGGCAAGGGCACGACGGGCTGGACCCAGGAGTACGACCCGACGATCGACAACGCCCTGCTGATGTCGCGGATCATCTACAAGGACTTCGCGACCTCCCACGACTCGGCGTTCCAGTGGTGGGTGGCGCTGGCGAGCGGGTACGGCACCAGCCCGACCGCGAAGAACGACGAGGGCTGGAACGACGGCCTGGTCTACTACGACCCCGACTACGCGACGAACGGCAACCAGCAGCTGTACTTCACCAAGCGGTACTACGCGCTCGGCCAGTACAGCAGGTTTGTCCGGCCGGGCGCGGTCACGCACGACGTGACCGGGGCGCCGGACGGCGTGGAGGTGTCGTCGTACGACCGGGGCGGGCAGTGGGTGGTCGTGGTGAACAACCACAACACGACCGGCACCGCGCTGAACCTGCACTTCAACAGCGCGTTCCCGGTACGTGCGACGCAGGCGGTGCGGACCTCCGCGAGCGAGGACTGGGCGAGGGTCACGAAGCCCTCGGTGCGCGGCGGGACCATGTCCACGACGCCGGCGGCCCGTTCGATCACCACGTACGTCCTCGACCGGAAGGCAGGGGGCGGCCACGGCAGTTCGGCCGTCACCGGCGCCCTGGCCGGCCGGCAGTCCGGCAAGTGCCTGACCGCCGACGCCTCGGGGGCCGCGATCACCACGTGCACGGGCACCGCGGACCAGACCTGGTCGTACGACGCCGAGGGCACGCTGAAGGGCGCCAACGGCTGTCTGACGGCCGGCGGTTCGGGTCTGGCGGCGAGTGCCACGGCCACGCGTGACGGCACTCAGCGCTGGCTGTTGAACAGCGACGGGCAGATCGTGAACGAGGCGTCGGGCCGGTGTCTCGATGTCAGCGGGCAGGCCACCGCGGACGGCAGCGGAGTCATCCTCCACAGCTGCGACGGCGGCGCCGACGAGGCCTGGTCCCGGCGGTGATCCCCTCCTCCGGTCCGCCCTTGACCTGACCGAGGGCCGCCGGCCACACCCCTGACCCGGCGGCCCTCATCTCCCTTGCGCCGGCGCCCCGTTCGTGATTCCGAACTGAATGCAACTCTTCGAACGGACTTCGTCCAACCCCTTGCCGAAGCATTAGCCGAAGATTAGCGTCCCGCACCGAGCCGCCCGCCGTACTCGAAGGACAAGGACGTCAGCATGTCGGCACAGAGCAACAGCCGCTGGGACCGCCGTTCGCTACTCCGGGCCGCCGCCGGCCTGGCCGTCGCCGCCCCGCTCGCCGCGTGCGGCAGCAACAACGGGCGTGGGGGCGGCGGTTCGGGCAAGCAGCTGCAGCAGTACTTCCACGCCTACGGCGAGGCCGGCGTGGAGCAGGCCGTCAGGCGGTACGCGAAGGCCTACTCGAAGGCGGACGTGTCCACCCAGTGGATCACCGGCGCCGACTACGAGACCAAGCTCTTCGCCGCCCTGCTCACCGGGCAGGCGCCCGACGTCTTCGAGTTCCACCCGCAGATCCAGCTGGTCAAGAGCGGCCAGGTGGCGGACCTGACGGACATCATCGAGCCGGTCAAGGACGACTTCAACCCGGCCGACATCGCCTCGCACAGCTACGACGGCAAGATCTACGGCGTCCGCATGATCGACGACCCGCAGTTCCTCTTCTACCGCAAGTCGATGCTGCAGAAGGCGAACGTCGCGGTGCCGACCACCCTGGAGGAGCTGACCGAGGCCGCCGCCAAGCTCACCACCGCCAAGGTCAAGGGCCTCTTCCTCGGCAACGACCTGCACGCCGTCGAGGCACCCCTGATCTGGTCGGCCGGCGCCGAGACCCTCACCGCGAAGAACGAGATCGGCTACCACACCGACGGGGTCGTCCAGGGCCTGCGCCAGCTGCGCAAGCTGTTCACCAGCGGCAGCCTGCTGCTGGACGCCCCGGCCGACTTCTGGGACCCGTCCGCGATCAGCCAGGGGTTGTGCGCGATCCAGTTCTGCGGCATGTGGGCGATGCCCGTGATGCAGCAGGCGCTCGGCGACGACCTCGGCGTCCTGCCCTTCCCGAAGGTCGGCGGCAAGGGCAGGCCGTCGGTCTACAACGGCGGCTGGTCGATGTTCGTCAACGCCAAGGGCGGCGACGTGGACGCGGCCAAGGAGTACGTGAAGTGGCTGTGGATCGACCAGAACCAGTACCAGGAGGACTTCGCCACCTCCTACGGCTTCCACATCCCGCCGCGCACGTCGATCGCCGCCCGGGCCGGCAAACTCAGGTCGGGCCTGGCCGCAGAGGGCGTGAAGCTGTTCCACACCTACGGCCACTTCGACAACATCGGCTGGACGCAGGCCATGTGGAGCGCCTGGGACTCGGTCATCGCCGACTGCGTACGCAAGGGCGGTGACCCGGAGGCCGCCCTCGACAAGGCCGACCGGACGGTCGACCGCGAGCTGAAGAAGCTCTTCGGATAGACCGGCGGACGGACTGCGCCATGTCGACCACCACCACGCGCGGGATCGCCCGCCCCACCCCGGCCAGGACCTCCAAGGCCCGGCCGCGCCAGGGTCTCGGCGCGAACCGGACCCTCAACTTCTGGCTCTTCACCGGCCCGTTCCTCATCGGCCTGGTGATCTTCGTCTTCGTCCCCATCGCCTGGAGCGTCTGGCTCAGCTTCTACGACGCCCGCTTCACCGTCACCCCGAGCCACTTCGCCGGCCTCGACAACTACCGGCACATGCTGTCGAACAGCGACTTCACCGGGTCCCTGGTGACGTTCACCGTGTTCGCCGCGTTCATCGTGCCGACCACCTGGGCGCTCTCCCTCGGCCTCGCCCTGCTGGTGCACCGGCTGCACCGCCTGCGCGCCTTCTTCCGCTCGGTGTTCTTCCTGCCGACCGCGTGCAGCTACGTCGCCGCCGCGCTGATCTGGAAGATGTCGCTGTTCAACGGCGTCCGCTTCGGCCTGGCGAACACGGTCGTCGGCTGGTTCGGCGTCGACAACATCGCCTGGGTGTCCAACCCGAGCCCGCCCTGGTACTGGCTGGTCGTCGTGACCGTACGCCTGTGGCTGCAATCCGGTTTCTACATGATTCTCTTCCTCGCGGCCCTGCAGAACATCCCCGGCGAGCTGTACGAGGCCGCGGCCATCGACGGCGCCAGGCGCGGCTGGCAGACCTTCCGGTACATCACGCTGCCCCAGCTGCGCGCCACCTCCACCGCGGTGATCCTGCTGCTGCTCATCGCCGCGTACCAGGCCTTCGACGAGTTCTACAACCTCATCACCACCCGCGCGACCTGGGGTCAGACGCCCCTGATGGTCCTCTACAAGACCGCCCTCGGCGCCAGCCAGGACTACGGCTCCGGCAGCGCCGGCGCCGTCATCCTGACCCTGCTGATCTGTGCCGTCACCCTGTTCCAGGGCAGGATCATGGGCTTCGGACGGGGGGAGGAAGCCAAGTGACCACGTCCGTCCCCGAGGCCGGCGCGAAGAGCCGCCGTGCGCGGCGCGCCGGCGTCCTCGGCAACACCGGCCTCTACCTCGCCGTGAGCGTCGCCGCGGCGTTCTTCCTCGTCCCCTTCTATCTGATCGTCCGCAACGCCCTGTCGACGGACGCGGAGATCACGGGCGAGAACTGGAAGTTCTTCCCCACCCGTCTGCGGTGGGGCAACATCTCCGAGCTGTTCGACGACACGACGGTCGACTTCGCCCGGTCCCTGTGGAACTCGATGGCCGTCGCCGTCCTCATGACCGCCGGCATCCTGCTGATCTGCTCGCTCGCCGGCTACGGCCTGGCCCGCATCCCCTACAAGCACGCCGACAAGGTCTTCTACGCCGTCCTCGCCACCCTGATGGTGCCGACGGCTGTCACCTTCGTGCCCAGTTTCGTCCTGGTCTCGTCCCTCGGCTGGGTCGACAGCTACCGGGGGCTCATCGTCCCGGGCCTGTTCAGTGGTTTCACCTGCTTCCTGTTCCGGCAGTACTTCCTCGGGTTCCCGAAGGAGCTGGAGGAGGCGGCGCGGGTGGACGGGCTCGGCTACTGGGGCGCGTACTGGCGGGTCGTCGTCCCCAACTCGCTGAACTTCTTCGCGGCGATGGCGACCATCACCTTCATCAACGGCTGGAACTCCTTCCTGTGGCCGCTGGTCATCGGCCAGGACCCGAGCGCCTGGACGGTCCAGGTCGCCCTGTCGTCGTACATGACCAACCAGACCGTCAACTACCACCTGATCTTCATGGCCACCGCCGTGTCCATCCTGCCCCTGCTGCTCGTCTTCCTCTTCCTCCAGCGCTGGCTGGTGCAGGGGATCGCGCAGACCGGTATCAAGGGCTGAGCGAGGAGACCGATGTCTTTCCGTACCACCGCTGAAACCGCTTACGTCGAAAACGTCTCCCCGGGCTCCGGCGCCCTGCCGCCACGCGCCTGGTACGCCTCGTCCGACGCCACGTCCCTCTCCCTGAACGGGAGTTGGCGCTTCCGGCTGTCTCCGACGGCCGACGCCGAGGACGACTCCTTCGCCGCCGAGGGGTACGACGCCGGTGACTGGGCCGAGGTCTCGGTCCCAGGCCACTGGGTCCTCCAGGGCGGCGGTCTCCTCGGATCCCCGATCTACACCAACCACCTCTACCCCTTCCCGGTCGACCCGCCGCACGTGCCGACCGAGAACCCGACCGGCGACCATCTGCGGGTCTTCGACCTGCCGGCGGACTGGCCGGACCTCGCCGAGGGCGGCGCGGTGCTGCGCTTCGACGGAGTGGAGTCCTGCGCCCGGGTGTGGCTGAACGGCACGGAGATCGGCGCGTTCAAGGGCTCGCGACTGCCGCACGAGTTCGCGGTCGGCAGTCTGCTGAAGACTGTGGACAATGTACTGGCGGTCCGCGTCCACCAGTGGTCGGCCGGCTCGTACCTGGAGGACCAGGACCAGTGGTGGCTGCCGGGCATCTTCCGTGACGTCACCCTGCTGCACCGGCCGGCGGGCGCCGCCGCCGACTTCTTCGTCCACGCCTCCTACGACCGTCTCTCCGGCACCGGCACCCTGCGGGTCGACTCCGGCGTACCCGGCCGGGTCACCGTGCCGGACCTCGGCATCGACCTCGCGACCGGCGAGAGCGCGACCGTGCCGGTCGAGCCGTGGTCGGCGGAAGTCCCGCGGCTGTACACGGGCGAACTGGCCACCGGGGGCGAGCGGGTGCCGCTGCGCATCGGGTTCCGTACCGTCGAACTGTCCGACGGCCTGATCAAGGTCAACGGCAGGCGCGTCCTCTTCAAGGGCGTCAACCGGCACGAGTGGCACCCGGAGCGGGGCCGCGCCCTCGACCTGGACACCATGCGCGAGGACGTGCTGCTGATGAAGCGGCACAACATCAACGCCGTGCGCACCTCCCACTACCCGCCTCACCCGGCCTTCCTCGACCTGTGCGACGAGTACGGCCTGTGGGTGATCGACGAGTGCGACCTGGAGACCCACGGCTTCACCGAGCAGGGCTGGCGGGACAACCCCGTCGACGACGACCGCTGGACCCCGGCCCTGCTGGACCGCGCCTCCCGCATGGTCGAGCGGGACAAGAACCACCCCTCCGTCGTCATCTGGTCCCTCGGCAACGAGGCCGGCACCGGCCGCGGCCTGACCGCGATGGCCGAGTGGATCCACGGCCGGGACGCGTCGCGGCTGGTGCACTACGAGGGTGACGTCACCTGCCGTGACACGGACATGTACTCACGGATGTACGCCGGCCACGCCGAGGTCGAGCGGATCGGCCGGCACCTGGACGGCGGCACCCACAAGCGCCGTCAACTCCCCTTCATCCTCTGCGAGTACGCCCACGCCATGGGCAACGGCCCGGGCGGACTCGCGGACTATCAGCGGCTGTTCGAGACGCACGAGCGGCTCCAGGGCGCCTTCGTCTGGGAGTGGATCGACCACGGCATCACCCACCCGGAACTGGGCTACGCCTACGGCGGCGACTTCGGCGAGGAGCTGCACGACGGCAACTTCGTCTGCGACGGCCTGCTCTTCCCGGACCGGCAGCCCTCCCCCGGACTGGTCGAGTTCAAGAAGGTGATCGAACCGGTCGGCATCAGCGGCGCCGCCGGCGACGGCACGGTCCGGATCACCAACAAGCAGGACTTCGCCGGCCTGTCGGCGCTCGCGTTCTCGTGGTCGTACGAGGTCGAGGGGGAGCCGGTGGAGTCCGGCACGCTGACGGTGCCCGAGCTGGCGCCCGGCGAGTCCGCCGACGTGAAGCTGCCCGCACCGCCCGCCGCGGCGCCGACGGGCGAGGCCCACTGGACGCTCCGCGCGGTCCTCGCCACCGAGACCCCGTGGGCACCGAAGGGCCACGTCGTCGCCTGGGGACAGGTCCCGGCCTCGCCGCGCCGGGTGCCGTCGGTCGCGCCGACCGCCCGACCGGTGTCCGGCGCCGGGGTGATCACCCTCGGCCCCGGCACCTTCGACGCCCGCACCGGCGCCCTGACCGCGATCGGCGCCGTGCCGGTCACCGGTCCGCGGCTCGACGTGTGGCGGGCCACCACCGACAACGACGACGGCGCCGCCTGGCAGACCGACACACGCTACGGCCTGCTGTGGCGTCAACTGGGCCTGCACCGGATGCGGCACCGGCTGGACGCGGTGGAGGCCGGCGAGGACACGCTGACCGTGCGGACGCGGGTGGCGCCGGCCGCGGCGGAGGTGGGACTGTCGACGGTATACCGCTGGACGTCTGATGGAGACAGTCTTCGGTTGACTGTATGCACGACCCCCGAGGGCAACTGGACCGTCCCGCTGCCCCGGCTCGGCGTCCGCTTCGGCCTGTCGGCAGCCGACGAGGTGCGCTGGTTCGGCGGCGGGCCCGGTGAGGCGTATGCAGACAGCAGGATGGCGTCGACGGTCGGCCGTTGGCAGTCGACTGTGGACGGTATGCAGACGCCGTACGTCCGTCCGCAGGAGAACGGCGCCCGGATCGACGTCCGCTGGGCGGAGCTGGGCGGTCTGCGCATCGAGGGCGACCCGGAGTTCCTCCTCACCGCCCGCCGCTGGACCACCGAGCAACTGGACGCCGCCGCCCACCGCACGGACCTCACGCCGGGCGGCACCGTGTGGATCAACCTGGACCAAGCCCAGCACGGCATCGGCTCCCAGTCCTGCGGACCGGGCCCACTGCCGCAGTACCACCTGCGGGCCGAGCCGGCAGAGTTCTCCTTCGTGTTCTCGCCGGCCGACTGACCTGTTCGGCCGTCCGGCCGACCCGGCCCCGACATCCGCCACGGCCGGCCGGCGAGTACCGGCCGGTCGCGGCGGGTGTCGTGCGTGCCGCGGTCGGGCCCTGGACGGCTGGGACGACGTCCCGAGCTTCCTGCGCCTGTGGGGACGCTGCCCGCTGCCGTCGGCAGGTCAGGGGGCGTCTGCCCCACTCCGAACCTAGATACCCTAGGATTGAACCTAGGTATCCAAGGAGGAGGTGTCGGCTGATGGCGCGTGCGGGACTCAGCGTCGACCGGTTGATCGCGGCGGCGGCCGACCTCGCCGACGAGGCGGGCTTCGAGAACGTCACGCTGTCCGCGCTGGCCCGTCGCTTCGAGGTGAAGGACGCGAGCCTGTACTCGCACGTCAGGGGCCTTGCGGACCTGCGGACCCGGCTCGCGCTGCACGCGGGCGGCGAGCTGATCGAGCGGATCGCCTCAGCCGTCGCCGGCCGGGCGGGCAAGGACGCGCTGGCCGCCTTCGCGGGCGCCTACCGCGCCTACGCCCTGGAGCACCCCGGCCGGTACGCGGCCACCCAGATCCGCATCGACCAGTCCCTGATCGCCGACTCCCCCGCGATGCGCCGCACGGCCGAGATCACCTACGGGATGCTGCGCGCCTACGGCCTCGACGAACCCGACCTGACGGACGCCGTACGGCTGTTGCGCAGCACGTTCCACGGCTACTGCGCCCTGGAGTCCACGGGTGGCTTCGGCGCGGCCCGCGAGGTGCAGGCCTCCTGGGACAAGGCCGTCGAAGCCCTGCACCTCGCCCTCACACACTGGCCCCGGGAGACACCGGGAGACGAGGAACGATGACCGATTCCCTGCACCACGCTGTCACGGGCAGCGGTCCCGTCCTGCTGATCGTGCCGGGCGGGGCCGGGCACCCCATGGGGTTCGGACCGTTGACCGAGCGGCTGGCGCGGCGCTTCACCGTCGTGACGTACGACCCGCTGGGGCTCGCCCACGGGCGGCTCGGCCTGCCGGTGCCGGACCAGCGTCCGGCGGACTGGAGCGAGGGAGCGTACCGGCTGCTGCAAGCCGTGCTGCCGCAGGGCGAGCGGGCGTATGTGTTCGGGACCAGCTCGGGCGGGATCGCCGTACTCGAGCTGCTCGCCCGGCACCCGGAGCGGCTGGCGGGCGTGGTGGCGCACGAGCCGCCGTGCGTGACGGTGCTGCCGGACGGCGCGGAGCGGCGGGCCGAGTTGCTCGCGCAGTTCGACGGGGCCGGGCGGCCGCCCGCCGAGGGCGCGTCGGCGACCCCGATGGGCGTCTTCCTCGCGCATGTCCTGCACCCCTTCACCGCCCACGTCCCGCCCGTCCCGTCCGCCCCTGCCGCCGGGGTCCGTCTCACCCTCGCCGTCGGGGCCGCGTCACGCGGTCAACCCCTCTACCGTACCGGCGAGTTGCTCGCCGAACGGCTCGGCGGCTCCTTCGTCGAGTTCCCGGGCGGGCATCTCGGCACCCTCGATCACCCCGAGGAGTTCGCCGACCGCCTCACCGAGACGCTGCTGTCCGGCGCGCACACCTCGGCGTAGGACGGCGTCGTACCGCCCGGCACCCGCCCCGCCGCGATGTCGGCCACCGCGTCCAACGCCGCCCCCAGCGCCCGCCGGTAGAGGAACGAGCCGAGGCTGACCCGGGCGACGCCGAGGTCGGCGAGGCGGGCGACCGTGGGACCGGTGGGCGAGTAGAGGATGTTGAGCGGGACGTCGAGGTGCCGGACGAGGAGGTGGATACGGTCCGGATCGGTCAGCCCGGGCACGAACACCCCGTCGGCGCCTGCCTGTTGGTAAGCGTCGAGGCGGTGCAGGGTCTCCGTCCCGACGGTGCCGCCGGCGCCGTCACCGCCTCCGCCCGTCCAGTACGTGTCCGTACGGGCGTTGACGAACAGGCCGGGCACGGCGGCCTTCACCGCGGCGATCTTCGCGGCATGCCGGGCGGCCGGCCCGAGCCCGTCCTCCAGGTTGATGCCGACGACACCGACGGACCACAACTGACGGGCCAGTTCGGCGACTTCTGCGGGGTCGTCGGAGAATCCGTCCTCCGCGTCGACGGAGAGGAGATACGGTTCCGAGCCGAGTGTGAGGGCGAGCCCCAGGGTCTGGTCGCGGGTCGCGCCGCGGCCGTCGGGCAGTCCGGCCGCCGCCGCGACGGCCAGGCTGGTCGTACCGATCGCCGCGAACCCCCGGGCGGCGAGCGCGGCGGCCGAGGCGTGGTCCCAGGCATTGGGCAGCAGCAGCGGTTCGCCCGGGCGGAGGTGCAGCGCGGCGAACGAAGGCACGGTCGCGGTCATGGTGGGCTCTGCGGTCATACGGCCACGCTAGGCGCCGGACGCTTCGGCGCCCACCGAACGATGGGCGACACCCCCGGCACGACGTACGGCCCCCTCCCGTCACACAGGTCACGGGGCGCACAGGTCACGGGGCGCACAGGTCGCGGGGTGCGCCGGAAACCACTCCGGCAACCTCTGAGCCGCCTGCGGCAACCCCTGGGCATGACCCGAGCACCACGCACCACAGGTCACCGTCGCGTCCGCACGGCCCGCGGGCCCGTGATCGGCAGCGGCACCGAGACGTCCGCCTTCCCCTGCTACCCGTGGAAGGACGTCAACAGCGGCCTGATCGTGTACTTCAAGCTGACCGCCGCGCAGGCGGCTGCCGCGCGCACGCTGAGAATCGGTGTGACGACGGCGTACGCCAACGGCCGGCCGCAGGTCACGGTCAACGACTGGACGTCGTCGATCCCCTCCCCGCCCCCGCAGCCGGGCACCCGGTCCCTGACGGTGGGTTCGTACCGGGGCAGCAACTGCACGTTCACCTACAGCGCGGGCGCAGCGATCGACGCGATCGATCTGCTGGCCTGGCCGCGCCGAGCCGGATCCACCGATCCGAGCTACTGATTCTCCGTCAGGTTCCGTGTCCACTGCTGGTTCGCACCGCCGTTGCAGGTGTAGGTGATCAGGGCGGCGGAGTCGGCGGTGGACGCGCCGGACACGTCCAGGCACTCGCCGGTCATGCGTGCCTTGATGTTCACGTACGAACCCGCGGTGGCGACCGACCACTGCTGGGCGGTGGCACCGGTGCAGTTCTCCTGCGTGACGTTGCCGGCGTTCTCCTGAAGGCACAGTGAACTGCCGCGGCCGAGCAGGGAGTAGTAACCGTTACCGAGGTTCTTGAACCACCATTTCTGGTTGGTGCCGCCGTTGCAGGTGTACTGACTCACGGCGACGCCCTGCCACAGGGACCGGTTCGGCACGTCGGCGCACTTGGAGCTGTGCCGGGCGATGAGTGTGTCGTAGGTGGCGCCGGTACCGGTGACCGTGCCGGCGGCGGTGTCGACGGTGATCTCCGGGGACCAGGACATCGACATCGACGTGGCGGCCGGGAAGGTCAGCGGCAGCCAGACGTACCGGGAGTCGTCGACCGTGCCGCCGAAGGAGTTGCCCCAGCGGTCACCCATGTACAGGTAGGACGTGCCCGAACTCCCTTGTACGGAAAGGACGTAGGCGGTCTGCGAGCCGTACGCGGTGGAGTCGCCGACGTCGGTCCAGGAGGTCCAGGGGCCGGCGAGGGAGGTGGCGGTGGCGTACTGCTGCTGGTTGGGACTCCAGCCCGTGGCGCCCGACGTCAGCATGAAGTAGACACCGTTCCGCCTGAACAGGGCCGGGGCCTCGCGGTGGCCGCCGGGCCAGGGGTTGGCGACCAGGCCGGCGACGCCGGTGTAGTCGGCGGTCAGCTTGTAGATGTTCAGGTCGTAGTTGTTGTTCGCGGAGGAGACCAGGTAGGCGGTGCCGTCGGTGTCGACGAACGTGGTCATGTCCCGGGACTGGTACTGGCCGAGCGGCTGGAAGCTGCCCTGGTACGCGTAGCCGCCGTCGACGGTGGAGGACACGGCGACGGCGGTGCGGGCCTGGGTGTAGTCGACACCGTTCTCCTTGTGCATCCACATCACGTAGGTGCCGGTGGACGCGTTGTACACGACCTTCGGCCGCTCGATGTACGCGGTGGACAACTCGGCGGCCGAGGACCGGGTGAGGACGTGGGCGCGGAACTCCCAGTTCTTCAGGTCGGTGGAACGGTAGGCGTCGACGGAGCGGAAGGTGTTGTCACTGTTCCTGTCCTCGCCGAACCAGTAGTAGTACGAGCCGACCTTGATGACTCCGCCGCCGTGGGCGTGCACGGGGTTGCCCGAAGTGTCCGTGAACTGCGTGCCGTTGGTGATCGCCTGCGGTGCGGCCTGCGCGGGTCCGGCCGCCGCCAGTGCCGCGGCGACGGCGCAGCACAGGGCGAGCAGGAGGGCGTACACACGTCTCATCTCACACACACTCCTTCACGGTGTCGGCGCCGGGCACGCCGACGTCCGGGGTGCCGTCGGGTCTCCAGCCGAGCTTCTGGACCCGGGTGTGCCGGTTGGGGTCGTGCAGGGGTTCGCCGGTGATGTCCTTGTGCGGGCGGGCATGGTGGACCAGTCGAACTCCGCGGTGGGCCGGTGGACTTGACGCCCGGTGAGGGTCCAGGGAGTGACCGTCCGCGGGATCCACGGCGCGGTGTTGTCGTCCATGCCGGGCTCGTGCTGTGCCCGGACCAGGTAGCGGGTGCCGCGGCGCTTGAAGGTGGCGGCGTCGGGGGAGAACGTCTCCCAGGCGGTGCGGATCCGGCCCCGCTCGACCCAAGTCCTGGTGAACGGATCCTGGTCGGCGTTCTCCAGCACCCGGATCCGGAGCGTCCACACCTCCTCGGTGGGGCCGAGGCGAGGTAGATGTACCACGTGCCGCCGGTGCGGTGCAGCTCGGGCGCCCAGATGTGTGCGCTCATCGGGCCGGTGGTGCGGGCCCGCCAGATCACGAACCGGCGGCGGTGGCGAGCCCGTTCAGGGTGCGGGAGCGGCGCAGGATGACGCGGTCGCACACGGGGACGGCGGCCGTGCAGTAGTAGTGGCCGTCGGTGTGCCGGGTGATGTGCGGGTCGGCGCCTCGGCGGACCAGGGGGTTCATGGAGGGGGCCGCCTTCCCGGTGGCTTGGGCGGGGGTGGCATGGGCCGAGCCGGTCGGGGTGCCGGTCGCGGTGCCGGTTGGCAGTGGCGGACGTGCTCGGGGCCGGCGCGGCGCCCTTCAGCATCAGTCTGCGGCCGGGGAGTTCGGGCCGGGCGTGGTCGCGGCTCATGCGGACTGCCTCCGTACACGCTGTCTGAGATTTCGTACATCGTCTGCGGTCCCGGACGCCGAAACGGTAAGGGTGGACTCCTGCACGGTCAATGGGTACGGCACGGGGAACGGAAAGCCCTTTCATCGGGTGGGTGGGCGGCGGCAGCGGGGCGGCGGTGGAGACCGCCCGAGCTGTGCGGGTTCACGAACGGTCGCGGCTGCCCTTTGCGGTGTTCGGCGTGGCGCGATGTGTGGGGTGTGTGTCGTTGACGTCGTCGGTGTCGGATCACAGGGTGGAGGGGTGAAGCAGCGCCGTATCGTTTTCGTCGTCTTCGAGGGTTTCCAGCCTCTGGATCTCTTCGGCCCGCACGAGGTGTTCCAGCACGCCCACCGGCTCACCGGCGGATACTCCTGCCGGATCACGGCACCGCTGCCCGGCCCGGTGCGGTCCGGCAGCGGTGTTCCGGTGCACGCCCCCTACGGGGTGGCCGATCTGGACCCTGCCGGAATCGACACACTGGTGGTGGCCGGCGGCGACGGAGTCGACCGGGCCCGGCACGATCCGGCGCTGACACGCTGGATCGCCACCGCGGGAGCCACCGCCCGGCGCGTCACCGCGGTGTGCAGCGGGGTGTTCCTGCTGGCCGCCGCCGGACTGCTTCACGGGCGGCGGGTGACCACGCACTGGGCGCGCGAGGAGCAGCTCGTCCGGGAGCATCCCGAACTGGTCGTCGACTGCGATCCGATCTTCCTCAGGGACGGGCGGGTGTGGACGTCGGCCGGGGTGACGGCGGGCATGGACCTGGCACTCGCTCTGGTGGAGAACGACGTGGGCCACAAGGTCGCCCACGCCGTCGCGCAGGAGATGGTGCTGTTCCTGCGCCGCCCGGGCAGCCAGTCGCAGTTCAGCGTGGCGCTGTGGTCCGCGCAGCCGGCCAGCGACCCCGTCCGCGCCGTGGTCACGGCGATCCACCGCGGTCCCGGTGCCCGGCACGGCATCGACGATCTCGCCGCGCACGCCGGTCTGAGCCCCCGTCATCTCCAGCGCAGGTTCACCGCCGAGCTCGGCATCCCGCCCGCGACGTACGTCGAGGGCGTACGCATCGAGGCCGCCAAACGGGCGCTCGCCGAGAGCTCCCACCCCGTCAAGACCATCGCGCGCCGGTACGGCTTCGGCACCGCGGAGACGCTGCGCCGCGCCTTCCACCGGCATCTGAGTGTCGCCCCGTCCGACTACCGCGACCGATTCCGGTCCACCGAGGAGTACCGATGACCACCTACGGGATACTGATCTTCGACGGAGCGGAGGAGCTGGACTTCACCGGGCCGTGGGAGGTGTTCACCGCCTCCTCGATGCTGCGCGGACACACCGACACCGTGCTCCTCATCGCCGAACACCCCGGCGCCGTCCGCTGCAACAAGGGCATGCGGGTCCTGCCGGACCACACCCTGGACGACCACCCTCCGCTGGACGTACTGCTGGTCCCGGGCGGCAACGGAACCCGCCACGAAGTGTCCAACCCCAAGCTCATCGACTGGATCCGCACCACCGCCGCCGACGCCGCGTGGACCACCAGCGTGTGCACCGGGGCCCTGCTGCTGCACGAGGCAGGCCCGGCCCGCGGCCGAAAGGTCGCAACCCACCACCAGTTCGAGGACACCCTGCAGGCCCGCGGCGACATCACCGTCGTCCGCGACGCCCGCTACGTCATCGACGGGAACCTCGTCACCAGCCAGGGCGTCTCAGCCGGAATCGACATGGCCCTGTGGCTCGTCGGCCGCCTCCACGGCCGCGACCACGCCCGCGCCGTACGCCGGTACATCCAGTACGAACCCGCCCCGCCCTACCTCGCCGACGAACCGGTGGTCGCCGTCTGACAGCCTGGTGAGCGCCGTCGCCCAGAACCGTGTGGTCCACGTGCTGGGCGACCTGTTCGCACACTGCACACAAGGCCGGCACTCGCAGGGTTTCCTGGGGGCGCAGAGCCGATCGAGAAGTACTCGAGAAGCACTCACGTGCTGGACGCGGCTGCCCGGCCCGGCTCCGTTTCGACTAGCGTCATGTCATGACCAGCAGCAACACCTCCCTCAGTCTCGCCGGTGCCCTCGCCGACGGGACGGTCGTGCTCGACGGCGGCATGTCCAACCAGCTGGAGTCGGCCGGGCACGACCTGAGCGACGAGTTGTGGTCGGCGCGGCTGCTGGCGGAGCGGCCGGACGCGGTGACCGAAGCGCACCTCGCCTACTTCCTGGCGGGCGCGGACGTCGCGATCACCGCCAGCTACCAGGCCACCTTCGAGGGTTTCGCCCGGCGCGGCACCGGCCACCACGAGGCGGCGCGGCTCCTCGCACGGAGCGTGGACCTGGCCCGTACGGCCGCCCGGCGGGCGGGGGACGCGGGCGTCGCACGGCCGCTGTGGGTGGCGGCCTCGGTCGGGCCGTACGGGGCGATGCTCGCGGACGGGGCCGAGTACCGCGGCCGGTACGGGCTGAGCGTGGCCGAGCTGGAGCGCTTTCACCGGCCGCGCATGGAGGCGCTGGCCGGCGCCGGGCCGGACGTCTTCGCGCTGGAGACGGTTCCCGACGCCGACGAGGGCGCCGCGCTGCTCCGGGCGGTGCGCGGGCTGGGCGTACCGGCCTGGCTCTCGTATACGGTCGACGGTATGCACACGCGTGCCGGGCAGCCCCTGGAGGAGGCGTTCGCCCTGGCCGCGGAGGCGGAGGAGGTGATCGCGGTAGGCGTGAACTGCTGCGCCCCGCAAGACGTCGAGCCCGCGACGGAGATCGCCGCCCGGGTCACCGGCAAGCCGGTCGTGGTCTACCCCAACAGCGGGGAGACCTGGGACGCGGAGGCGCGAGCCTGGACGGGACGGTCGAGGTTCGCCACCGAGCAGGTGAAGGCGTGGCGGGACGCGGGTGCGCGGCTCATCGGGGGGTGCTGCCGGGTGGGGCCGGAGGCGATCGCGTCGATCCGGCAGGCGTTGGCTGCGGTCTGACGGTCACGGCGTCTGGCGGTCACGCCGCCTGACGGTCACCGTCTGGCGGTCTGGAGACCTGGCGGCCCGCCCGCGCGTCGGGGTGACCATCGACGACTGTAGACAATCCACTGGCGACCGCCGACCGTAGACGGTAGACGGTAGACCGTCGATCGCAGATCGCAGATCGCAGATCGCAGATCGCAGACAATCACCTCCGCCTCGCCCCCACCGAGCGCCTCAATCGCCTTACCGCCGCCGCCCATTCGGCGCCGGGGGCTCGGATCTCCGCGGTGGGGCCGGGTCCCGGGGCGGCGGAGGTGGGGACGGTCGACCAGAGGGCGACTTCCGTATCCCGTGGACCGTATGCGGTATACGGTCCACCGTCGCCGAAGATCCGCACCGGGTGGGACGCATCCCAGGCCTGCCAGCCCGGGTCCCCGGTCGTCGCGAAGCGTACCCAGGCCGTGTGCATCTGCGTGCACAGGTCGGGCGGGGCGTCTTCTCCGGCAAGTTTTCTGGATTCGGGGGCGGCGCCGGTGTCGAAGACGAAGCCCAGTTCCAGGGCGTGGCAGGCGCCGAGGTCGGGGAGGCCGGAGGGCCAGGCGAACTCGTAGAGGTACGAGGTGCCGGGGCGGGCGTCGGCGAGGCGGTGCAGTGGGACGCGCAGCAGGTGGTCGGTGACCATCTGGCCGACGATCTCGGCGGTGCCGGCGTCGGGGTTCAGGGCGCGGTAGCCGCGGGGCACCTCGTGGCCGGCGTGGCAGCGGGCCATGGCGCCGGCGAGGGCGACGGGCCCGAGCCGGTCGATCCGTTCCAGCAGGCCGCCGGGGACGAGCCACAGCCGGTACTCGTCGCGTGTCCAGCCCGTGAGGAGGTCGACGCCGCGGGCCGCGTCGCCGTCGATGAGCGACTCCAGCGGGTCGCGGGGTACGAGGTCGCCGTCCACCACGATGCCGAAGGCGGGTCCGCCGAGGACCGGGCTGCTGAGCCGGCCGACCTCGGCCTGGGTGCGCAGCAGCAGTTCGCGGTCGACGGCGGCGAAGGCTTCGGCGGTGGCGGGGATCTTCAGCCGGTTGGCCATGCGGCGCACCATGCGCCGTACCTTGTCGCGGTCGAGGACCTCGGGCGGGCCGCTCTGCAGGACCGCCCGCCGGACGAGGCCCTGGCTCTGGGGGGCGGCGAGCAGGGCGCCGGCGCTGATGGCGCCGGCCGACTGGCCGCACAGGGTGATCCGGTCCGGGTCGCCGCCGAACGCGCCGATCGTGTCGTGGACCCAGCGCAGTGCGGCGAGTTGGTCGCGCAGGCCGGGGTTGGGCGGTGCGTCGGGGAAGAGGCCGTAACCTTCCACGCCCAGGCGGTAGTTGACGGAGACGCAGACGACGCCGTCGCGGGCGAAGGCGGTGCCGTCGTAGACGGGTACGGCGGAGGATCCTCTGGTCAGGGCGCCGCCGTGGAGCCAGAGCAGGACGGGGAGGCGGGCGCCGGGGTCCGGGTCGGGGGTCCAGACGTTGAGGTTGAGGCAGTCGTCGCCGGGGATCTCGGGGTCGGACAGGTATGGGGCGAAGGCCTCGGAGTACGGCGGTTTCGGCGCGGTGGGTCCGAAGGCGCCGGCGTCGCGCACGCCGTCCCAGGGTTCGGGCGGCTCGGGTGGGCGGAAGCGCCGGGGGCCGAAGGGCGGGGCGGCGTAGGGGATGCCCCGGAACACGGCGACGTCGTGTTCGTACCGGCCGCGTACGTTCCCGTACGCCGTACTGACCTCGGGGTTCGTCCGGTCTGCCGTCATCGCCCACCAGTCCTTCGCCGCGCACTCGTGCACCGTGCAACATCAGAGCACCACAGGCGCGTCCGGTATTCCGGTGCACGGGCGCGCGGGAGGGCCGTTCGAGCTACTCGAGCACGGAGTGTGACTCTGTTGCTACTTGATGTGCATCAGGGTGCCGAAGTCGAGCTGGTCGCAGCCGCCGCCGGTCGAGCCGGAGTCTCCGCCGCCCTCGGGGGCGACGAAGTCGTCGTGCATGGCGGAGATGTACTGCAGGTGGCGCAGGGGACGCTCCGGCCGGTGTTGTACTCGGCGACGTACTGGGCTGCCTTCACGAAGCGGCGGTCGCCTTGGGAGTCGAGGTCGTCGCCCTGGTTCCAGGCCATTTCGCAGACGGCGCCCATCTGGCCCATGCCCTTGACGGTGTGGCCCTGGCCGCGGCCGGATTCCTGCCACTGGCCGAGGGCGGAGCCGTCGCTGTCGGTGCAGAGGTGCGGCACCGCGTGCTCGATGGAGCCGTCGCCCGCGCCGGACTTGAAGTAGGTGACGGCCTGGTCGTACGTGGCAGCGTCGTCGTTGAGGATGCCGATGGCCAGGACGGAGGCCATGTGGCACAGGTCCCAGTCGGCCCAGTAATTGGTGATGCAGGCGTCGTTGTGGCCGGTGAGGAACTGGTTGTTGAGCGGGCAGAAGACGTTGGTCATCATCTCCTGGAATGCGGCGAGGTCGAACGGGCTGTGGTCCCGCATGACTTCGGCGGCGTCAGCGAGCTCCCGGCCACAGATGCCGGCGGCGAGGCGAGACGGCTGGTACGTCCTGCCGTTCGCCGAGGGCGGCACCGGCTTCGCGCGTCGCGTACACGTGTCCCGCTCCCGGCGTCCGACCGGCCCCTACGAGCCGGCGCCATGACCGCGGTCCCCGTGGTGGACCTGGTCGACGCCTCCTTCACTGCGGACTTCGCCGACCTCTGGCTCGACTGCGCTCCGGAGTGAGTGGCCGTCCCCCCGGCCGTCCCGGCATCGACTCGACAATGTTCGGAGTTTCGAAAGTGTCGGCTGCCGCCATCCCATGAATTCCCATGACTTCACGTCGTGTTGACGCACACCTATCTCAGGAAGCGTTTTCTGCACGGTCGGTGAGCAGGCCGCGGAAGCAGCGTCGGTCGCGACTTTCGAGGCCCGAAGGCGGGCCGGAGAGGCGGTTTCCTGTGCTCCGTGCGGGGAGCGCCAGCCGGTCCGGCGCGGCAGCACTGCCGCGCCGCTCGCCGTACGGCCAACTATCTGATGCGGCACGCCCGTTCGGGGGCAGGCCGGTGACCACGCCGGCGTCGAGATCGTTTCTCCGGCATGAAACCCACCCTGCGCCCCGCGGTCTTCCTCGCGGTGACCGCCGTCGCCCTCGTCGCCGCCTACGGCACGGCCCACGCCGCCTGCCGCACGCTCGCCCCCGGACAGCACCGCGCCGCCGTCACCACCCCCGGCGGCGAGCACGATCCGAAGAAAGACGTCGAACTCGACGAGAACGGCCGCCCCGACCTGGGCGAGGACTGAACCGGCCGGTGCACGGAGAGGCCGGACCGGACCGGCCCGGCCTGGCCTCGGCGAGGACCGGTGTGGCGCGGCGCCAGTCGGGCGGCTCCCGGGCGCTCAGTTCTCCCAGACCTCCTTGTGGTCGTTTCTGCCGCCGACCAGGGCCTCGATCGCGTCCACGGCGCTGCCGTCGTGGTCGCTGCCGGCCGTGCCCCTGCCGGCCTGGATGTTCGCGGTCCGGTCGACTTCGAGCCAGGAGTCGGCGTGGGAGTTGTCGATCACGGTGATCAGGCTGTCGGACGCGGCCGCGGGCGCCGCACCGACGGCGGCCACCGCGGCGGCGAGGACCACAGCACGCCCGAGCCGGACCACGGCACCGCTCACACGCCCACGCCCTCGGCGGTGCGCCGCTCGGGTGCGATGTTGCGCTCCAGCAGGCTGGTGGAGGCCTTCACGCCGATACCGCTCGCCGGATCCACCTCGGGCAGCCGGCCGTCGGCCGCCTTCAGGTCGCCGAGTGCGCAGTCCATCGCCTCGTGCGCCGCGAACAGGCACGGGGTGCTGTAGATCGCCACGTCCACGCCGAGATCGGTCAGTTCGCCGAGGGAGAGGCGGGGCGACTTGCCGCCGGCGATCTGGTTGAACAGCAGCGGCTTGTCCCCCACGACCGTACGGATGCGCTGGATCCATTCGATGCTGCGCACCCCGTCGACGAGGACGACATCGGCGTCGGTGGCGGCCAGCCGCTCGGCACGGTGCAGGATGTCGTGCTCGTCGGTGGCGTCCGTCCGGGCGACGACGACCAGGTCCTTGCGGGCCTTGAGGATCCTGTTCAGCTTCTCCAGGTACTCCTCCAGCGGCAGCACCTGCTTGCCGTCGGCGTGCCCGCAGCGACGGGGCCGTTTCTGGTCCTCCAGGATCACCCCGGAGGCTCCGATGCGCTCCAGCCCCTCGACGACGTGACACGCGACCTCGGGGTCGACGTAACCGTCGTCGATGTCCACCAGCAGGTGGTGGTGCGGGAACGCACCCCTCAGCCGCTGCACGAAGGCCACCATGTCGGGCCAGGCGATGAAACCGATGTCCGGCAGCCCGTAGTACGACGCCGCGAATCCGAAGCCCGAGACGAACATTCCGTCGTAGTGCTTGGCCGCGATGGACGCCGAGTACATGTCGTACACGCCGATCAGGGGTGTGGTCCCGGGCCCGGCGATGCGCTCGCGCAGCTGGTTTCCGTAGGTCAAGGTCCGGCTCCTTCTGTGGGTGGGTGACGCGGAGCGATCGGGCTGCACGTTCGATGCTCTTTGCCAAAACGAAAGCATCTCTAGATACTCACATGACCATCCATGTATGCGAGCTTTACTCACCCCAATGGTGGAGTCGATTCACCGCAGAAACGTTGCTCACAGGGTGCCCGCTCGGGCTCGTCTTCCGTGTGGGTGGCCGATTTCTTCAAGACCGGGCGGGCAGCGTCTTTCTACGGTGGATTCATGACCGCACGATTCGCCGTGATCGGGCTGGTGGCCTCCGACCTGGCCGCCTCGCTCGCCTTCTACCGCCGCCTCGGACTCGCCTTCCCGCCCGGGGCCGAGGAACAGCCGCATGTCGAGGCCGAGTTGCCCGGCGGGCTGGTGCTCGCGCTGGACACCGAGGAGACCGTCCGTTCCTTCCACCCGGGCTGGCGGCCTCCCCAGGGCGGCGGGCGCGTCGGGCTCGCCTTCCGCTGTGACTCCCCCGCCGAGGTCGACGCCGTGTACACGGACCTCGTCGGCGCCGGACACCACGGGGAACTGAAGCCGTGGGACGCCTTCTGGGGGCAGCGTTACGCCACCGTGCACGACCCCGACGGCAACGGCGTCGACCTGTTCGCCCCGCTATCCGCCGCCGAGCAGCTCCCCTAGCGGCCGGCCCGTCAACTCGCGCACTTCGCGGGCGAGATGAGACTGGTCCGCGTAGCCCGCACGGATCGCCGTCTCGACGTACGGCAGCCCGGAGCGGGCCAGCGCCAGCGCGCGGTGCAGACGCAGGATCCGGGCCAGGGTCTTGGGTCCGTAGCCGAACGCGTTCATGCTTCTGCGGTGCAGCGTGCGGGCGGCGAGGCCGAGTTCGGCGGCCGTCGCAGCCACCGGGCGGCCCTCGTCCAGGCGCTCCACCAGCCGGCGCAGCAACGGGTCGGGGGCTTCCGTCCGCGCGGCCGCGGCCAGGGCGATCTCCTCCAGCGCCGTCGCCGCGGCGGGCGCCGCCTCGATGCCCTCGCACAGCCGGCGGACCCGGGCGGCGGGCCAAAGGTCCGCCAACTCCACGCGCAGGTTGCGCAGTTCGTACGCGGGTACGCCGAGGAGGGTGGGCGCGGTGCCGGGAAAGAAGCGGATGCCCGCCCAGGCACGGCCCGGACCCTCGGGGGCGTAGGGGCGGGTGTCGGGTCCCGCGACCAGCAGCCGCCCTTCGCTCCACAGCAGGTCCATGCAGCCGTCGGGGAGCACCGCCCCCTTCCTGGATCTGCTCGGGGTGTGCGTCCAGACGACGGCTCCGGTCAGCCGGGAGGCCCGCTCCGCGTACACACGGCCAGCCTACGTCGCCCACGCCGCCCGGCCGGGGGTCGGGCACCGGGTGCAGCCCCCGTGGGGGCGCAAGCTCCGACAGCGGCGGTGACGGTGGCGGTCAGCTCGGTTGTCCGGCTCCGGCGCGCGCGGCCACAGAGGTGCGTATGCCGGTGGCTTCGTCGCCGGGGGCACCGAGCAGCGGGAGGCCGTGGCGGGTGCGGAACCGGCGTGCGTAGGCGGCGGTGGCCACGGCCGTCACGGCCAGCAGGGACAGGGACACGACGCGCGTGAGCAGGGGCACCGTGTCCGTGGGCAGGGTGGCGGCGGCGAGGGTGCCGAGGCCGCCGTCGAGCAGTTGCTCGGCGCCCCAGGCCAGGGTGAGCACGCGCAGGGCCCGGCGGAACTCGGCGGAACCCTCCCAGAATCCGGCCCGCGCCCGGGCCGTCGGCCCCCGGTGCAGCCGCTGCCCCAGCTGAAAGGCGAGCGGCCTGCGGGTGAAGCCGGTGCCGAGCACCCAGATGCCGACCACGAGGGACAGCGCCGCGTCCTTGAACAGCAGGACCCGGGGTCCGCCGCCGAGCAGGGTCACCGACGCGGCGGCGCTCAGGAGCACCGTGAAGAACAGGTCCACCCCGTCGATCCGGCGATGCCGGACCGCGCCGTACAGCAGACGCAGCGCGGGAGGCGCTCCGCTGAGCAGCAGCGCCGGAGCCTGACCGGCACCGAGAGCGCGGGCGGCGTAGAAGACGACGAGCGGCAGGACGATGTCGACAGCAGTTGCGAGGAGCGGGCCGTAGCCCGTGCCACCTGCTCGCGTCCCCGGCTTCGGCCCAGTCGTCGGTCCGGTCGGCGGCCCAGTCGCCGCCTCGGTCCCCCGCTCGGTTCCCGGCTCGGACGCCGTGTCCGTCGCCGTGCCGGTTTCCGGCTGTCGTGCGTGCCGCGTCATGTATGCCATGTCCCGCACCTCCGCCCTCTCGTCCGCTTCCCCGCCGGCCCGAAAGCCGATCGCCGACCTGCGGAAAACGCTAGGCCCGAGGCGGTACCGGGCGGATCGGAGCAGGGGTGGAGAGGCGGGTGGAGATCACCAGCACGCCGCCCCTTAAGGGACCCTCCGTTCAAGGAGCCCTCGGTCCAAGGGCCCCTCGGTTCACGAGACGCTCGGCGCCGCTCGGAGGCCAACTGCCGCAGCGGCCCGCCCCGCCCGGTGCTCCTGGGGGCTCACGCCGTAGACGCGCTTGAAGGCGGTGGAGAGGGCGAACGCGCTGCCGTAGCCGATCCGGCGGGCGATCGTCTCCAGGGTGAGGTCGGTGTCGCGCAGGCGGTCGGCGGCGAGGGCGAGCCGCCATCCGGTCAGGTAGGCCATCGGGGGTTCGCACACGAGGCCGCTGAAGCGGCGGGCGAGGGCCGCGCGGGACACCCCGGCCTCGGCGGCGAGCGCGGCCACCGTCCACGGGTGCGCCGGGTCGTCCTGGAGCAGGCGCAGCGCGCGGCCGACGACCGGGTCGGCCAGCGCCCGTTACCAGGCGGGCGCGGCCGCCTCCGGGCGGGAGAACCAGACCCGTAGCGCGCTGATGAGCAGCAGGTCCAGCAGCCGGTCCAGGACGACCTCCTGGCCCGGTTCGTCGCGGACGATCTCCTCCGCGAGCAGGGGCGTGAGCGGGCAGTCCCACACGTCGGCCGGCAGGGTCAGCAGAGGCGGCAGGGCGTCGAGGAGACGGTTGTGGATCTCGCCGCGCATCGGGTAGGTGCCGATGAGCATGACCGTGGCGGCGTCGGGGCGGTCGCCCCAGGTGCGGACCCCGAGGTCCATGGATCCGTTCAGGGAGGTGCCGTCGGGGTGGCGGCACTCGCCGCCGGGCAGGATGAGCGCCTGCGGGGCGGTGCCGGGCGCGTCGCCGGCGGTGTACGGGTCCGGGCCGCGCGTGACCGCGAGGTCTCCGGGGCCGAGCCGCACCGGCACGCCGTCCGCGTCCGGGACGATCCAGCAGGTGCCGCGTGCCATGAGCATCACCGTCAGCGGTGCCTCGTCCTCCACGCGGACAGCCCACGGCGGGTCGAAGCACGCCCGGATCATGAAGGCGCCACGCGCGCGTGGGCCGTCCAGCAGGCCTGCGAGTGCGTCCATGAAGGCAGCGTAGACGCCCGCTTATGGCAGCGAGCGGATCGGCGATGTTCCCGTGCGGGGCACGGCAGTTGACTGGGGGGCATGACCCAGAACACGGAACACACGAAGGTGTCGACGGTCGTCGTGACGGGGGCGTCCGGCCGTACGGGGAGCCGGGTCGCGGCGGCGGCGCGGGCGGCCGGCCTGACGGTCCGTGCCGCCACACGCGCGCGTGGCTTCGACTGGCGGGACCGGTCGACCTGGGAGGCCGCACTGCGTGGCGCCGACGCGGCCTATCTGGTGCACCCGCTGGACGTGGGCGCGCCGGACGCCCCCGAGGCGGTCGGCGGGCTCGCGCGCGAGGCGGTGCGGCTGGGGGTACGGCGGCTGGTGCTGCTGTCCGCGCGGGGCGAGGAGCGGGCCCGGCCGACGGAGCGGGCGCTCGCGGAGTCCGGGGCCGAGTGGACGGTCGTGCGGGCCGCGTGGTTCGCCCAGGACTTCAGCGAGGGGCCGCTCGTCGAGGAGATTCGGGCGGCCGCAGAACTGGTGTTCCCGGGCGGAGCGGTGCGGGAGCCGTTCGTCGACGTGCGGGACGTCGCGGACGTGGCGGTGGCGGCGCTCACCGGCGGCGAGCGGTACGTACGACGCACGGTGGAGGTGTCCGGGCCGCGGCTGCTGAGCTTCGGCGAGGCGATCGCGGAGATCGCGGCGGCGACGGGCCGGGAACTGGCGTACCGGGCGGTATCGGCCCGCGACTACGGCGAGCGGATGGCCGCGTTCGGGCTTCCGCCCGAGGAGGTGGAGTTCCTGGTCGAGCTGTTCGCCTCCCTGCTCGACGGCCACAACGCCCACCTGTCCGACGGCGTACGGCAGGTGCTGGGCCGCGAGCCGCGGGACTTCGGTGACGTCGTACGGGAGGCCGCGGCGGACGGAGTGTGGAAGCCCTGAGCGGCTGGGGGCCATCGCACGCCCCTGCTCGTCTCCCCCTCTTCGTCCCTGCCTGCCTGCTCTCCGGCGCACCCGTCACTGCCCCTGCGACGGCGCACTCCCCGGGCCGGGCCCATGCCCATGCCCTTGGCCCTGACCCTGACCCTGAGCATGGCCCTGACCCTGTCCCTGTCCCTGTCCCTTGTGCGGGTCACCGCTCCCGTTGTGCGCGTGGTGGTGGTGCGGGTTCTTGGCGTGGGTGCGCAGGCGGGCCGTGACGTCCTCCGGGGGGAGGAAGCGGGACCAGCGCTCGGGGAACTCGGAGGGCATCTCGGGGTCGTCGGGGTCGGTCTCGCGGGCCGCCGACGCCCAGGCGACGTACTCGGCGACCTGGGCCTCGCGGACGCGCTCGTTCGCCTCGCGGGCGGCGGCCGTGGCGGCGGCGGGCCAGACCCGGTCGATCGCCGCGTTCACGGCCGCGCCGACGAGGACGGCGAAGGCCGACACGCCGATCCACAACAGGACGGCGACGGACGCCGCGAGGGAGCCGTAGATGGTGGCGCCCTCGATGGTGTGCACGAGGTAGATGCGCAGCAGGAAGCTGCCGAGGACCCACATGGCCAGGGCGACGAGGGCGCCGGGGACGTCCTCGATCCACGGCGAGCGGACGGGCACGGACACGTGGTACAGGGTCGTCAGGAAGGCGATGGACAGGAGGATGACGACGGGCCAGTACAGGACCTGCACCAGCGTCTCCGACCAGGGCACCACCCGTACGACGGCGTCCGGGCCCGCCACCATCAGCGGCAGTGCCACCGAGCCGATCAGCAGCGCCACGATGAACAGCAGGAACGACATCATCCGGGTCTTGACGATGCCCCGGACGCCGTCGAGGCCGTACATGACGGTGATGGTGTCGATGAAGACGTTCACCGCGCGGGATCCGGACCACAGGGCGAAGACGAAGCCGATGGAGATGACGTCGGGGCGGCCGCCCTTCATCACGTCGTGCAGTATCGGCTGGGTGATGTCCTTGACGCCCTTGTCGGACAGGACCGTCCGCGAGGCGTCGAGGATGTTGGTCTCCAGGCTCTGGATGCTGTGGGCGCCGGTCCAGGTGTCGACGTAGGCGAGCAGCCCGATGAGGCACAGCAGAAGGGGCGGCACGGACAGCAGCGTGAAGAACGCGGCCTCGGCGGCGAGGCCCAGGATGCGGTACTCCATGCAGGAGTTGACGGTGTCCTTGAGCAGCAGCCAGGCGGTCCTGCGCTTGGAGACGTTCCGGTAGAGGGCTCTGGCCCGGTGGAGGCGACCGGCGGGCCGCGTGGGGGGTTCACTTGCTGGCTGCACGAGCCAACGGTATCCGCAGCACCGGACCCGCCTCACCTTCCGGCCCGGTCGGCTCCGCTCCACGGCCCCATTGATCGCCTTCTGTCCCCCTGGTACCCGCCGCTGTGCCACGCTGGAGGCCACCACCAGCACCGTCCCGGATAGGTTCGCGATCATGGCAGGCACCTCCACCCACACCGTGACGAACCAGCCGCCCCCGCTGGCCGGATACGACCTGTTCACCGCGGACCGGGCGCTCGTGGCGGCCGTCGAGCGCCACACCGGTCCGGACGTGCTGGACGAGGTGCGCGAGGAGCTGTCCGTGCTGGGCCGTGCCGCCGGCTCGGCGCAGGTGCAGGAGTGGGGAGTGCGGGCGAACGAGAATCCGCCCCGGCTGCGCACCCATGACCGGTACGGCCACCGGATCGACGAGGTCGACTTCGACCCGGCCTGGCACCGGCTGCTGGGCAAGGGGGTCGGGGCGGGGCTGACGGCGGCCTGGACGCGGCCCGCCGGGCACGTGCGCCGGGCGGCCGGGTTCCTGGTCTGGACCCAGGTCGAGGCGGGCAACTGCTGCCCGCTGTCGATGACCCACGCGGCCGTGCCCGCGCTGCGGGCCGACCCGGAGCTGGCGGCGCAGTGGGTGCCGCGGCTGACGTCGACGGTCTACGACCGCGAGCTGCGGCCCGCCGAGCGGAAACCCGGCGCCCTCTTCGGCATGGCCATGACGGAGAAGCAGGGCGGCAGCGACGTACGGGCGAACACCACCGAGGCCCGGCCCCTCGCCGAGGCCGGGACGTACACGCTGACCGGGCACAAGTGGTTCTGCTCGGCGCCGATGTCCGACGGCTTCCTGGTGCTCGCGCAGGCCCCCGGCGGGCTGACCTGCTTCCTCGTGCCCCGGGTCCTCGCGGACGGCACCCGTAACGTGTTCCTGCTCCAGCGGCTGAAGGACAAGCTGGGCAACCGGTCCAACGCCTCCGCCGAGGTCGAGTTCGACGGGACGTGGGCGCGGCGGGTCGGCGAGGAGGGGCGCGGGGTGCGGACCATCATCGACATGGTCGCCGCGACCCGGCTGGACTGCGCGCTCGGTTCGGCGGGGCTGATGCGGCAGGCGGTGGCGCAGGCCGTGCACCACTGCGCGCACCGGGAGGCGTTCGGCGCCGCGCTGATCGACCAGCCGCTGATGCGCAACGTCCTGGCCGACCTCGCTCTGGAGTCCGAGGCCGCGACCACGCTGGCGCTGCGGCTGGCGGCCGCCCACGACGACGGGAGCGAGCAGGAGCGCGCCTTCCTGCGGCTCGCGGTGCCGGCCGCCAAGTACTGGATCACCAAGCGCTGTACGCCCGTCGCGGTGGAGGCCGCGGAGTGCCTGGGCGGCAACGGCTACGTCGAGGAGTCCGGGCTGCCCCGGCTGGTCCGGGAGTCGCCGCTGAACTCCGTCTGGGAGGGCGCGGGAAACGTCCAGGCGCTGGACGTGCTCCGGGCGCTGCAGCGCGAGCCGGGTGCGCTGGACGCCTGTCTGACCGAGATCGGCCGCGCCCATGGCGCCGACCACCGGCTCGACCGGGCGGTGAAGGACCTGTTCACCGAACTCGCCGACCTGGACCGCATCGAGGCCCGCGCGCGTCGCCTGGTGGAGCGTCTCGCGCTGGTCCTCCAGGGCTCGCTGCTGGTCCGCCACGCCCCGCCGGAGGTCGCCGACGCCTTCTGCGCCTCGCGCCTGGGCGGCGACCACGGAGCGAGCTTCGGCACCCTGCCGGCGGGCCTGGATCTGACGGCGATCGTGGAACGAGCACGCCCTGTGCCGTGAAACGCCGCTTGCCCCGCCGAACCCGGCACCCCCGTGGGCGTTTTCGGCCAGGTCTCCGGAGGGACGGGGTGGTGCTGCGCCGACACGGCACCACCCCGGGGGGTCAAGTCTCGGCCACCTTCGACGGGTTCACCAGGGTTGCAAGGGGTTGCAACTTGTCGGCCCACGTGTGCGGAGTATGTGCCTCCGCCATAGGCCTCGCGGCAGTATGGGGGAGCACAGCCGGGCCGGAAACCGCCGTCGGTACGGCTTTACACGGACGTTCGAAGACCTTTCCGGGCCCGGTCGGGCCCTTTCCCCGGGAGGACCCCAGTGGTGAACCCGCCGATGAACGTGGCGCGCCTGGCCGCCGTGGACGCGGCGCAGGCGGCGCGCGTACTGAACGAGGTGCGCGAGGCCACGCTCGCCGGTCAGCGTGCGCGGATCGCGCCGCGGCCGGTGATCGAGCAGTCCTGGGGGCGCATGCTGCGCAGCGGCGTGGACCCCGACCACGACTTCCGCTCGGGGCTGCTGCCGTCGGACGAAGTGCGGCGCCGGCGCGAGGAGTCGCCGCTGCGGCACGTGCTGCCGGTGCTGCGCGAGGGTCTGCTTTCGGTCGCGGACGTCGCCCAGCACATCATGGTCGTCGCGGACGCGGAGGGACGGGTGCTGTGGCGGGAGGGTGCCCCGCCGGTGCTGCGCAAGGCGGACGGCCTCGGTTTTGAACTCGGCGCGGACTGGCGGGAAGACGTCGTCGGCACGAACGGCGTGGGCACTCCGGCGGTGGTGCGCCGGCCCGTCCAGGTCTTCGCCGCCGAGCACTTCGTACGGTCCCACGCCTCCTGGACGTGTACGGGCGCGCCGATCACCGACCCCCGGGACGGCCGGCTGATCGGTGTCGTGGACGTCAGCGGCCCGCTGGAGACGATGCATCCGGCGACGCTGGCCTGGGTGGACTCGGTGGCCAAGCTGGCCGAGGCGCGGCTGCGGGAACTGCATCTGGAGTCGCTGGAGCGGCTGCGGTCGGTGGCGGCTCCGCTGCTGGCCCGGCTGGACGGCCGGGCGCTGGTGGTGGACCGGGACGGCTGGTCGGCGGCGGTGTCCGGGATGCCGTACGTACGGCGGGTGGCGCTGCCCAAGTCGCTCTCGCCGGGCCTGCGGTGGCTGCCCTCGCTGGGTTCGTGCGCGGTGGAGCCGCTGGCCGGGGGCTGGCTGCTGCGGGCGGCGGACGAGCCGGCGGCCACGGCGACCCGGCTCGTGCTGGATCTGGCCAGGCCCTGGCGCAGCACGCTGACGGTGAGCGGTGCCGCCGGGTCCTGGTCGCGTGAACTCAGTCCTCGGCACGCGGAGTTGATCTACCTGCTCGCCGAGCACCGCTCCGGCCGGGGTGCGGCGGCGCTCGCCGGGGACCTGTTCGGGGATCCCTCACGCACCGTGACGGTGCGTGCCGAGATGTCGCGGGTCCGGCGGTACCTCGGGGAACTTCTCCAGCATCGGCCGTATCGTTTCCGCGAGGACGTGGAATCGACGGTACTGCTCCCCGACGACCCACGTGACCTGCTACTTTCTTCGACGGCACCGGCGATCTCGCGTCGCCGGACGACTCCGGGAGGCATGCCGCCCGCCGCCTCCTGACGATGTCCTGGGCGCAATTGCGGGGTCTTCGCCCTGCGCGGGCCGTTACTGCCGTAGCATCCTGTCAGGGCCTCCCCGACTGCGCCAGGCGTCAACATACGGACCACCAGGCACAGTTGGCCCGCCTCGGCCCGCACAGGGCCACCCAGGCACCTCGGAGGCGAAGGAGCCCTGAAAGAGGGGACGAGATGAAGCATCGCGGCAGACACCGCCGGCGCAGACGCGGCGCCGCGCTGCGCGCGGTCCTGGCCGGGACCGCGCTGGCGCTCACCGCGGCCGCGACCCTGATCAGCGCCTCCCAGGCGGATGTCACCGACAGCCCCGGCGCGCTCAAGCCGCTCTCCTCCCCCGCCGACACCGGCCGGCTGCAGCTGCGGGAACAGCTCGTCCCCGACCGCACGCTGGACCGGCTGGCCACGGCGATGGGCAACCCGGTCGGCGTGGCCGACGTCCTCGCGGGCGCCGACCGCACCATGAACCAGTCCGCCGACTGCTCCTCCGCCGACCGCTCCTCCCTGCCCGTCGCCCCGGACGTCGCCCGCGCCTACTGCTGGGACCCGGCGGACGCCGCGAGCGCCTGGCGGCCGGCGTCGGTGACCACCTCCGGGGACGCCGACGACGACGGCGTCTGGGGCACGCACCGGGTGGTCCTCGCGGGCTGGACCCACAGCACCACCGCCGGCCCCGCCGCCGAGCGGGGCCTCGCCCGGGTCGCCTTCGTGAACGCCGACGACCCCGCCCGCCTCTCCTACAGCTGGGTGCTGCTGGTGGTGCCGGCCGACGGTGGCCGGAACTACCGGGGCCTGGCCTCCGGGATCTCCGGCATGGTCTGGTACCAGGACAAGCTGCTGGTCACCGCCAGGAGCGGCGGCGCCGACGCGCTCTACGTCTACGACCTCGACCGCATCCAGCGCACCGATGTCGACGGGCCGGCGATCGGCCGGGTGCCGGGCGGCTGGTCCGCGGACGGCTATCAGTACGTGATGCCCGCGGTCGGCTCCTACCGCTTCACCGCCGGCCGCTGCACCGCCGACGGGCCGCCCTGCACCGGCGCGCTCGCCCTGGACCGGAGCACGGCGCCCGACAGCCTGGTCGCCGCGGAGTGGACGGCGCCCGGCGGCGACCGCCCGGCCCGGCTGTGGCGGTACGCCTTCAGCACCGATCCCGGGCGCGGCGGGCTGCTCGCCACGGACACCGCGGGCCGGGTGAACGCGGTGGAGGAGTACCGGACCCGGGCGGCAGGGATCCGGGGCGTGCTGTCGTACCGGGAGCCCGGAGCGACCCATCCGTCCTGGTATGTGGGACGCCTGCCCGGTTCCCGGGACGGACACGGCGGACTGTGGCGGCAGGACCTCACGGGCGCGAAGGCGGCGCAGTGCGGGTCGGACGCCTCACACCGCTGCTGGGCCGAGGACGCGGGCTCGCTGTCGTACTGGCAGGAGACCGGCGAGGTCTGGTCGCTGTCGAACCGGATGCTCTTCGCCCTGCCGCTGGCCGAGCTGGACCGCTCACCGGACTGAGCCCCTCTCCCCTCGGACCGCACGCGGGCAGCACGCGGGGTGACCAGGGCGATCGACAGATCCGCGGCGGGATGATTCCCTGGCCCGCATGAGCAGCGTCCCCGTCACCACCTGGTCACTGGAGCAGACGTCCCCGGCTGATCTCCTGAGCGCCGCCGCGCCGGAGGGCGACGACGTCCGGATCGTCCGCGCCGAGGCCCCCTCCCCCGAGTTCAGCCGCTTCCTGTACGCCTCGGTCGGCGGCGACATCCGCTGGACCGACCGGCTGAGCTGGCCGTACGCCGCGTGGCAGGAGTACCTGGCGCGGCCCGGCGTGGAGACCTGGGTGGCCTACGACCGCGGTACGCCCGCCGGTTACGTGGAGCTGGAGGCGCAGGACGAGGGCGTGGTGGAGATCGTCTACTTCGGACTGGTCCCCGCCTTCCGCGGCCGGCGCATCGGCGGTCATCTGCTGTCGTACGGCACGGCCCGCGCCTGGGACCTGGCGGAGCGGTGGCCGGGGCGGGCGCCGACGAAGCGGGTGTGGCTGCACACGTGCAGCAAGGACGGCGAGTTCGCCATGGCCAACTACCAGCGGCGGGGCTTCACGCTGTTCGACACGAGGGTCGAGCCGGAGCCGGAGGTGGCGACGCCAGGTCCGTGGCCGGGGGCGTACCCCGCCTGAGCCCGTCAAGCCCGCCCGGCGACCCGTACCGCGCCCCGTGCCCCCGCATACCCGGCGCGACCTGCCGGGACAAGCCTTCGGCGGCGCATGTGAGCGACAACACCCTTGTTCCGTATTTCGAGACAAGGATGTCCGCATGATGGATAAAGCTGGACTGTGTCCAGATCGCCGTGACACGCTTCCGTCATGTCTGGAACTGGAATTGCCTTGGTGAGTCGGCGGCACGTCGACCTCGGCCGCATGTCCAGCGCCATCTGTCCGGCGAGCTGAGCCCACCAGCACCGCCGCCCCTCCCCGCACCTGATCTCTGCCGCGCGACGCTGCGCGAGCATGCCCGCATGCGTGCCCACGCGCAGGTCAGAGCCCCCTTCCCGCCTGTCCCGAAGGACGTAGAACCATGGCCGCCACCCCACCGAACCCCGCCGCCTCCGCGCCCCGCCGCAAGGTGAGCCGTCACCGCGGTGAGGGTCAGTGGGCCGCGGGGCACTTCACCCCGCTCAACGGCAACGAGCAGGTGAAGAAGGACGACGACGGTCTCAATGTGCGGACACGCATTGAGACGATCTACTCCAAACGCGGTTTCGACTCGATCGACCCCAGCGACCTGCGCGGCCGGATGCGCTGGTGGGGCCTCTACACCCAGCGCAAGCCCGGGATCGACGGCGGCAAGACCGCGGTGCTGGAGCCGGAGGAGCTGGACGACAGCTACTTCATGATGCGGGTGCGCATCGACGGCGGCGCCCTCACCACGCGGCAGCTGCGTGTGATCGGCGAGATCTCGCAG
This sequence comes from Streptomyces sp. MUSC 14, assembly GCF_001866675.1. NCBI lineage: Bacteria > Bacillati > Actinomycetota > Actinomycetes > Kitasatosporales > Streptomycetaceae > Streptomyces > Streptomyces sp. MUSC 14. The sequence goes on along the minus strand of NZ_MLYN01000028.1, from coordinate 84,661 downwards.
GAGTTCGCGCGCGGCACCGCCGACATCACCGACCGGCAGAACGTCCAGTACCACTGGATCCAGGTCGAGGACGTGCCCGAGATCTGGCAGCGGCTGGAGGCCGTGGGCCTGTCCACCGTGACCGCCTGCGGTGACACCCCGCGCGTGATGATCGGCTCCCCGGTGGCGGGCATCGCCGAGGACGAGATCATCGACGCCACCCCGGCGCTGGAGGAGATGAAGCGCCGGGTGCTGAACAACCCGGCGTACTCGAACCTCCCCCGCAAGTTCAAGACCGCCATCTCGGGCTCGCCGCTGATGGACGTCGTGCACGAGATCAACGACGTGGCCTTCGTCGGCGTACGCCACCCCGAGCACGGCCCCGGCTTCGACGTGTGGGTCGGCGGCGGCCTGTCCACCAACCCCAGGCTGGGCGTGCGGCTCGGCGCCTGGGTGCCGCTGGAGGAGGTCGCGGACGTCCACGAGGGCGTCGTCTCGATCTTCCGCGACTACGGCTACCGCCGGCTCCGCAACCGCGCCCGGCTGAAGTTCCTCGTCGCGGACTGGGGCGCGGAGAAGTTCCGTCAGGTGCTGGAGGACGAGTACCTGGGCGGACGCAAGCTGATCGACGGACCCGCCCCCGAGCAGCCGGCGCAGCAGTGGCGCGACCACATCGGCGTGCACCGGCAGAAGGACGGCCGGTTCTACGTCGGTTTCGCCCCGCGAGTCGGCCGGGTCGACGGCGCCACGCTGACGAAGATCGCCGACCTCGCCGAGGCGCACGGCTCCGGGCGGGTCCGCACCACGGTCGAGCAGAAGATGATCGTCCTCGACGTCGAGGAGGACAAGGTCGAGTCGCTGGTCGAGGGGCTGGACGCGCTGGACCTCACCGCGCGCCCGTCGTCCTTCCGGCGCGGCACCATGGCCTGCACCGGCATCGAGTTCTGCAAGCTCGCGATCGTCGAGACCAAGCAGCGCGGCTCGACCCTGATCGACGAACTGGAGCGCCGTCTCCCGGACTTCGACGAGCCGCTCACCATCAACCTCAACGGCTGCCCGAACGCCTGCGCCCGCATCCAGGTCGCGGACATCGGTCTCAAGGGCCAGCTGGTCCTGAACGACCGGGGCGAGCAGGTCGAGGGCTACCAGGTGCACCTCGGCGGCGCCCTCGGTCTGGAGGCCGGCTTCGGCCGCAAGGTGCGCGGCCTGAAGGTCACCGCGGAGGAACTGCCCGAGTACATCGAGCGGGTGCTGAAGCGCTTCCAGGCCGAGCGTGCGGACGGCGAGCGGTTCGCCGCCTGGGCCGCCCGTGCCTCCGAGGAGGCCCTGTCATGAGTGAGCGCGCCGCGCCTTTCTACTGCCCCTACTGCGGTGACGAGGACCTGCGTCCGCACGAGGAGGGCCACGGCGCCTGGGAATGCGGGGCGTGCAACCGCGCATTCCAGCTGAAGTTCCTCGGGCTGCTGGCCCGGGGGCTGAAGCGAGCCGACAACGGAGGGGACGACCGGATATGACGACGGCTCAGGAACAGCGGACCAATGACGAGTTGAAGGCGCTCGCCGAACAGGCGGGCCGGGACCTGGAGGACGCCTCCGCACTGGAGATCCTCCAGTGGGCGGTGGACACCTTCGGATCCGGCTTCTGCGTCACCTCGTCCATGGAGGACGCGGTGGTCACCCATCTCGCCTCCCGGGTACGGAAGGGCGAGGCCGCCGTGGACGTCGTCTTCCTGGACACCGGCTACCACTTCGAGGAGACGATCGGCACCCGGGACGCCGTCGAGGCCGTGATGGACGTCAACGTCATCACGCTCACCCCGAGGCAGACGGTGGCCGAGCAGGACGCCGAGTACGGGCCGAAGCTGCACGACCGCGACCCCGACCTGTGCTGCAAGCTGCGCAAGGTGCAGCCGCTGGAAGAGGGCCTGAAGGGCTACCGGGCCTGGGCGACGGGCCTGCGCCGCGACGAGTCCCCGACCCGGGCGAACACCCCGGTGGTCGGCTGGGACGAGAAGCGGCAGAAGGTCAAGGTCTCCCCGATCGCCCGCTGGACGCAGGACGACGTGGACGCCTACGTCGCCGAACACGGCGTCCTCACCAACCCGTTGCTGATGGACGGCTACGCCTCCATCGGCTGCGCCCCCTGCACCCGCCGGGTCCTCGCGGGCGAGGACGCGCGAGCCGGCCGCTGGGCGGGCCGCGCCAAGACCGAGTGCGGACTGCACGGATGACGAACGACTCGAACGACTCGACCCAGGAGAACCACGTGACGACCGGAGCCACCGTCTGGCTCACGGGTCTGCCGAGCGCCGGCAAGACCACCATCGCGTACGAGCTGGCCGGCCGGCTGCGCGGCGAGGGCCACCGCGTCGAGGTGCTCGACGGCGACGAGATCCGCGAGTTCGTCTCGGCCGGCCTCGGCTTCAGCCGCGAGGACCGGCACACCAACGTGCAGCGCATCGGCTTCGTCGCCGAACTCCTCGCCCGCAACGGCGTCACGGCGCTGGTGCCGGTGATCGCACCGTACGCGGACAGCCGGGAAGCGGTACGCAAGCGGCACACGGAGAACGGGACGTCGTACCTGGAGATCCACGTGGCGACCCCGGTCGACGTGTGCAGCGTCCGCGATGTGAAGGGGCTGTACGCCAAGCAGGCCGCGGGCGAACTGACCGGGCTCACCGGGGTCGACGACCCGTACGAGGAGCCCGAGACCCCGGATCTGCGGATCGAGTCGCAGAACCAGACCGTGCAGGAGTCCGCCGCGTCGGTGTACGCCCTGCTGAGCGAGAGGGGACTGCTGTGAGCGACGCGCGCGCGGCCACTCAGCCGCAGCCGACGACGATGGCCGCACCTCTGCGCCGCGCGGGCGGAGACGGGGGTGCCCCCGGACGGAGTCTGGGGGAGAACGAAAGGGGCGCAGCATGACCACGGTCGCCACGGTGAAGGACGGTACGGGCAGCCCGTACGCCCTCTCCCACCTGGACGCCCTGGAGTCCGAGGCCGTCCACATCTTCCGCGAGGTGGCGGGCGAGTTCGAGAACCCGGTGATCCTGTTCTCCGGGGGCAAGGACTCCATCGTCATGCTGCACCTGGCGCTGAAGGCGTTCGCGCCGGCCGCGGTGCCGTTCTCGCTGTTGCATGTGGACACCGGACACAACTTCCCCGAGGTCCTTGAGTACCGGGACCGTGTGGTGGCCGCCCATGGGCTGCGCCTCCATGTGGCCTTGGTCCAGGACTACATCGACCGGGGTGTGTTGAAGGAACGTCCCGACGGCACCCGTAACCCGCTGCAGACGCTGCCGCTGACGGAGAAGATCCAGAGCGAGAAGTTCGACGCGGTGTTCGGCGGCGGACGCCGGGACGAGGAGAAGGCCCGCGCCAAGGAGCGGGTGTTCTCGCTGCGCGACGAGTTCTCCCAGTGGGACCCGCGCCGCCAGCGCCCCGAGCTGTGGAATCTTTACAACGGCCGGCACGCGCCGGGTGAGCACGTCCGGGTGTTCCCGCTGTCCAACTGGACCGAGCTGGACGTGTGGCAGTACATCGCCCGTGAGGGCATCGAGCTGCCGCAGATCTACTTCGCGCACGAGCGCGAGGTGTTCGCGCGGTCCGGCATGTGGCTGACCGCCGGTGAGTGGGGCGGCCCGAAGGACGGCGAGAAGGCCGAGAAGCGGCTCGTGCGCTACCGGACCGTCGGTGACATGTCCTGCACGGGCGCCGTCGACTCCGACGCGACGACGCTGGACGCCGTGATCGCCGAGATCGCCGCCTCCCGGCTCACCGAGCGGGGCGCGACCCGCGCCGACGACAAGCTGTCCGAGGCCGCGATGGAAGACCGCAAGCGCGAGGGGTACTTCTAGCCATGAGCACGACGACGACCGAGGTTCTCCCGTCCACCACCCTGCTGCGGTTCGCCACCGCCGGCTCCGTCGACGACGGCAAGTCGACCCTGGTCGGGCGGCTGCTGCACGACTCCAAGTCGGTCCTGGCCGACCAGCTGGAGGCCGTCGAGCGCGTCTCCGCGAGCCGTGGCCAGGACGCGCCGGACCTCGCCCTCCTCACCGACGGTCTGCGCGCCGAGCGGGAGCAGGGCATCACGATCGACGTGGCGTACCGCTACTTCGCCACGCCCCGGCGCCGGTTCATCCTCGCCGACACCCCCGGCCATGTGCAGTACACCCGGAACATGGTCACCGGTGCCTCCACGGCCGAGCTGACGGTGGTCCTGGTCGACGCCCGCAACGGCGTGGTCGAGCAGACCCGCCGGCACGCGGCCATCGCCGCGCTGCTGCGGGTGCCGCACGTGGTCCTCGCGGTCAACAAGATGGACCTCGTCGGCTACGAGGAGAGGGTGTTCGCGGCGATCGCCGAGGAGTTCACGGCGTACGCGACCGAGCTGGGCGTCCCCGAGGTCACCGCGATCCCGATCTCGGCGCTCGCCGGAGACAACGTGGTGGAGCCGTCCGCGAACATGGACTGGTACGGCGGCCCGACCGTCCTGGAGCACCTGGAGACCGTGCCGGTCAGCCATGACCTGGCGCACTGCCACGCGCGGCTGCCCGTGCAGTACGTGATCCGGCCGCAGACCGCCGAGCACCCGGACTACCGCGGCTACGCGGGCCAGATCGCGGCCGGCACCTTCCGGGTCGGCGAGCAGGTCACGATCCTGCCGTCCGGCCGGACCACGACGATCTCCGGGATCGACCTGCTGGGCGAGCCGGTCGACGTGGCGTGGACGGCGCAGTCGGTGACGCTGCTGCTCCAGGACGACGTCGACGTCTCGCGCGGTGACCTGATCGTGCCGACCAAGGACGCGCCCGCCACCACCCAGGACGTGGAGGCGACCGTCTGCCATGTGGCCGACGCCCCGCTGACCGTGGGGCACCGGGTGCTGCTCAAGCACGGCACCCGCACGGTCAAGGCGATCGTGAAGGACATCCCGTCCCGGCTCACGCTGGACGACCTGTCCCTGCACCCGCACCCGGGCCGGCTCGTCGCCAACGACATCGGCCGGGTGAAGATCCGTACCGCGGAGCCGCTGCCGGTCGACTCCTACGCCGACTCGCGCCGCACCGGTTCCTTCATCCTGATCGACCCGGCCGACGGCACCACGCTGACGGCGGGCATGGTCGGCGAGTCGTTCGCGGCCCCGGACCCGGTCAAGGACCGGGCCGACGAGGACGGCTGGGACTTCTGACCATGAACTCCCCGGACTTCTACTCGACGTTCGCGAAGGAGGGCGGCCGCATCGGCAGCGGCGCCCTCGGCAGCGGGCAGGGCGGGGTGGCCCGATGTGTGCGCTGACGTACGCGCACCGCATGCGCGCCCTCACCCCCCACCGCCGTAGACGAAGACCTGCCGACCTCCCGGCCACGACCTGAGAGACCGTGACCGCCGGGCCTCCGAGAGGAACACCTCCCGTGCCTGCAACAACCGCCTTCCGCCGCAGTCTCGCGGTGATAGCCACGCTGCCTCTGCTCACCCTCGCCGCCTGCGGATACGGATCCCAGGCCAAGACCGACGACACCGCCAAGGTCGCCGCCGGCGCGAAGAAGATCGACGGACTGGGCTCCGTCCGGATCGGCTACTTCGGGAACCTGACGCACGGCACCGCACTGGTCGCCCGCCAGCAGGGCATCTTCCAGAAGGAACTGGGGGCCACCAAGGCGGACTACGCGCTCTTCAACGCCGGTCCGTCCGAGATCGAGGCGCTGAACTCCGGGTCCATCGACATCGGCTGGATCGGCCCCTCCCCCGCGATCAACGGGTACACCAAGTCCGACGGCAAGAGCCTGAAGATCATCGGCGGTTCGGCGTCCGGCGGGGTGAAGCTGGTGGTCAACCCGAAGAAGATCACGTCCCTCAAGGACGTCAGGGGCAAGAAGATCGCCACCCCGCAGCTGGGCAACACGCAGGACGTCGCGTTCCTCAACTGGATCGCGGAGCAGGGCTGGAAGGTCGACGCGCAGAGCGGCAAGGGTGACGTGTCGGTCGTGCGCACCGACAACAAGGTGACCCCGGACGCCTTCGCGAACGGCTCGATCGACGGCGCCTGGGTGCCGGAGCCGACCGCGTCGAAGCTGGTCGCCGAGGGCGGCAAGGTCCTGCTGGACGAGTCGTCGCTGTGGCCGGACAAGAAGTTCGTGATCACGAACATCATCGTGCGGCAGTCGTTCCTGAAAGAGCACCCGAAGGCGGTCGAGGCGGTGCTGAAGGCCTCGGTCGAGGCCAACAAGTGGATCAACGCCAACCCCGCGGCGGCGAAGGCCGCGGCGAACAAGCAGCTGGCGGCGGACTCCGGCAAGGCACTGCCCGCGAACGTCCTGGACCCGGCGTGGACGTCGATCCGGTTCACCGACGACCCGCTGGCCGCCACCCTCGACACCGAGGCACAGCACGCGGTGCAGGCCGGTCTGCTCCAGCAGCCCGACCTGAAGGGCATCTACGACCTCACGATCCTGAACAAGGTCCTCAAGGCCGAGGGCGCGAGCACGGTCGACGCCGCCGGCCTCGGCACGAGCTGACGCAGGTCTCGACCAGTCCCCAGGAGGTGACGACCATGGCCACGACCTTCGCCAAGGCCGCCGAAACGACCCAGTACGCCGCACGCCTCGACCATGTCTCGAAGTCCTTCGCGACTCCGGGCGGGCAGCAGCTCGTCCTGGACGACATCAGCCTCGATGTCGCTCCGGGCGAGTTCGTCACCCTCCTGGGGGCCTCGGGCTGCGGCAAGTCCACGCTGCTGAACCTGGTGGCGGGGCTCGACCGGCCCTCCGCCGGCGCCATCACGACGGACGGGCGCCCCGCCCTGATGTTCCAGGAACACGCCCTGTTCCCGTGGCTGACCGCGGGCAAGAACATCGAACTCGCCCTGAAACTGCGGGGAGTTGCCAAGCCGGAGCGGCGCGAGCGGGCCGAGGAGCTGCTCGCCCTGGTCCGGCTGAAGGGCGCGCACGGCAAGCGCGTCCACGAGCTGTCGGGCGGCATGCGGCAGCGGGCCGCGCTGGCCCGCGCGCTCGCCCAGGAGAGCAGCCTGCTGCTGATGGACGAGCCGTTCTCGGCGCTGGACGCCATCACCCGGGACGTGCTGCACGACGAGCTGACCCGGATCTGGGCGGAGACGGGCGTGTCCGTGCTGTTCGTCACGCACAACGTGCGCGAGGCGGTGCGGCTCGCCCAGCGGGTCGTGCTGCTGTCCTCGCGGCCGGGCCGGATCGCGCGCGAGTGGCGCGTGGACATCCCGCAGCCACGGCGCATCGAGGACGCCCCCGTCGCCGAACTGTCCCTTGAGATCACCGACGTACTGCGGGGGGAGATCCGCCGTCATGGCCAGCACTGAGACGACACCGGCGCAGGACGCGCCGGGCCAGGACGCCGGGAGCGTCGAGGCCGGCCTCGACGCACTGGAGACCACCACCACCGGCCGCCCGCCGCTGCGGCAGACGTTCCTCAACAAGATCCTCCCGCCGATCGTCGCGATCGCGGTGGTCCTCGCGGCATGGGCACTGCTCTACCCGGTCGTCGACAACCCGACCAAGCTGCCCTCCCCGGCCGCCGTCGGCAGCGCGTTCAAGGAGGCCTGGCTCCAGGGCACGCTCCTCGGCTACATCTGGACGTCCGTCTCACGCGGCCTGCTCGGCTTCGCCCTCGCCCTGCTCATCGGCACCCCGCTGGGACTGCTGGTCGCCCGGGCGAAGTTCGTGCGCGCCGCCATCGGCCCGATCCTGTCCGGTCTGCAGTCGCTGCCGTCGGTGGCATGGGTCCCACCGGCCGTGATCTGGCTCGGCCTGAACAACTCGATGATGTACGCCGTGATCCTGCTCGGCGCGGTCCCTTCGATCGCCAACGGTCTGGTGTCCGGCGTCGACCAGGTGCCACCGCTGTTCCTGCGGGCCGGCCGCACGCTGGGCGCGACGGGTCTCAAGGGCATCTGGCACGTGACGCTGCCCGCCGCCATGCCCGGCTACGTGGCGGGGCTCAAGCAGGGCTGGGCGTTCTCGTGGCGCTCACTGATGGCCGCCGAGATCATCGCGTCCTTCCCCGACCTGGGCGTGGGCCTCGGCCAGCTGCTGGAGAACGGCCGCAACGCCAGCGACATGGCCATGGTGTTCGAGGCCATCCTGCTCATCCTCTTCGTCGGCGTCGCGATCGACCTGCTGATCTTCAGCCCGCTGGAGCGGTGGGTACTGCGCAGCCGCGGTCTGCTGGTGAAGGGCTGAGATGCGCGCCCCGGTTCTTCTCGTCATCGCCCACGGCAGCCGCGATCCGCGGCACGCGGCGACCGTGCACGCCCTGGTGGGGCGGGTGCGGTCGCTGCGGCCGGGGCTGCGTGTGGAGACCGGGTTCCTGGACTTCAACGTGCCCTCCGTGCACGGGGTGTTGGAGTCACTCGCGGCCGAGGGCGTACGGGACGTCGTCGCCCTGCCGCTGCTGCTGACGCGCGCCTTCCATGCGAAGGCCGACATCCCGGCCGTGCTGCGGGATGCCCCGGCGCGGCTGCGGATCCGGCAGGCGGACGTGCTCGGCCCGTCGCCGCTGCTGCTGTCCGCGCTGGAACGGCGGCTGTACGAGGCGGGGTTGACGCCCGCCGACAAGTCCTCGACCGGGGTCGTGCTGGCCTCGGCGGGGTCCTCCGACCCGGAGGCGATCGCAGTGATCGCTGATATCGCGCGGGAGTGGCGGCACACCGGTTGGTGCGCCGTGCGGCCTGCGTTCGCCTCCGCGTCCCTGCCGCGCACCGAGGACGCCGTCGCCGAACTGCGGGCCCTCGGCTGCGCGCGGGTCGCCGTCGCGCCGTACGTCCTGGCCCCCGGCTTCCTGCCGGACCGCATCGCGCGGGGCGCGGCCGGGGCGGACGTACGGGCGCGGGTGCTGGGTGCCGCGCCGGAGGTGGCGCGGGTGCTGCTGGAGCGCTACGACGCGGCCCGCCGGCCGGCACTGGCGGCGCTGGGCGCCTGAGCGCACCGAGCGCCGTCGCGGAGGGCACCCGGCCCGTGGCGGCGGCGCCGCGGCGGGTCACAGGCCGAGGGCGTCCAGGAGTCGCTGGGTGAAGGTGAGGCTGCCGGTGCCGGCGCCCGCCCGGATGGCGATCTCGTTCAGCGAGGAGCGGATCCGGCCCAGGTTGGGCGGCAGGCCGTCCTCCGCGGACTGCTCGAACTGACGTTGGATGATCATGCCGTACTCGGCGATACCCGGGTATTCGGCCTGCAGCGCGGCGGTGAGCCGCTCCGCGACGGCCATGAGGGTCTCCAGGTCCGGCGGTGTGCCGTCGCCGAGGCCCATGCGGCCGCGGCCGCCGTAGCCGTAGGTGGTCATGTCCTGTCCTCGCTTCTGGCCCGCAGGGGCCGTGAGGGGAGCTTGGGTGAGGGGGAGAGACCGCTGACGTTACCGACGTCGCGGGGGCCCCTCGGACGCGCGGGAGGCCGGGCGGTCACGGTGGTGCGGAATGGGCCGAAAATCGCCACCCATCCGGGTGATCGGTATCCGTTGACCAGGCCCTGTGGGCCGGTGACGCGCGCGGGGCCGGGCGCGTGGCGCGGGATCGGTACCGCGCTGCCCGCGGTGCCGGTGCCGTGCGCCCCGCTCATGCGTCCCCTCACTCCGCTTGCCTCCGGCCGTTCACTCTCCCGACCCTAGGGACAAGCGGATGATTTTGTCGCGAGGTTCGCGGAGCCGGGCCACCGCGGGGTGCGGACGTGGTAGAAGGCCACCGGGTCCGGCGCTCCCCTGTGACGTCGGACCCGGTGGCTTCTCGTTCTGCGCCGGGCACGGCCCGCATGTCACAGGCGAGGCGAACTCCGGGCGCCTCAGCGGCGTTTATCGGCCACCCCGGCGTCCGGGTCAGTCGAAGCGGAGGGAGCCGGTGCGGGTGCGCTTGAGCTCGAACAGGTCGGGGTGGCGGGCCAGCACCCGGAAGCTGTCGAAGAGTTCGGCCGCCTCGGCGCCGCGCGGTACGGCGCGCAGCACCGGTCCGAACCACACCGTGCCGTCGACGTGCAGGGTGGGCGTGCCGACGTAGCCGCCCGTCTCGGGCTCGGCCCCGGCCTCGTGGCTGCGGCGCACGGCGTCGTCGTACGCCGGGTCGTGCGCGGCGGCCGCGAGGCCTGCGGGGAGGCCGAGTTCGGCCAGCGACTCGGTGACGACCTCGTCGAAGTCCTTGATCCCGCGCTCGTGGATCCGGGTGCCGAACGCGGTGTAGAGATCGCGCAGCACCTCCTCGCCGTGCCGCTCGGCCGCGGCCACCGCGACCCGCACCGGGCCGATCGAACGGTCCACCAGGTCCCGGTACCAGCCCGGGAGTTGGTTGCCGGTGTTGTGCAGGTACAGGCTCATCGCCCGGAACCGGAGGTCGAGCGGGCGCAGTCGCTCGACCTCCAGCAGCCAGCGGGAGGTGAGCCAGGCGAAGGGGCAGGCCGGGTCGAAGAAGAAGTCGACGCGGGTACGGGCGGGTTCGGCGGCGCCGGTGGCCGGGGCGGGGGCGGTGGTCGGGGCGGGGGTGGAGGCGGTGTCGCTGTGCGTCATGACGGCAACGCTAGTCGGCCATTGGTGCCCGATCCCGGCCCATTCACCTCTCCTCTTCATGGTCCAATCGGCTTGTTCCTATCTCCGCTCCGCCTCGTCCGCCCTGCGCACCAGCTCCGCGACCGGCATCGAGCCGGCGGCCCGGTGCTCGCGGGCGAAGCGGCCCGCGAGACGCTGGAGCAGTTCGTTCAGCGGGGTGGGTACGCCGTGCAGCCGGCCGAGCAGGACGATCTCGCCGTTGAGGTAGTCCGTCTCGATGGTGCCGGTGCCGCGGGCCAGGGACTGCCAGGAGGAGCCGCCGCCGCGCGGGGCGCCGTCCAGTGGCTGCAGGGTCACCTTGTCGCCGCGTGCCGCGTGCTGTTCCTCCGCGCTCGTATACGCGATCCCGGCGGCGTCGAGCACCCGCTCGCCCTCGGCGCGCACGCGCGCGTACAACGCCTGTCCGGCCTCGTCGGCGAGGCGTCCGCTCACCGCCTCGACGGCGTTGCCGAGGTTCCCGAGCAGCTTCGCGTACTGCCAGCGGGCCACGTCGGGCACGACGGGTGCCTCGAAGCGGGCGTCCGCGAGGTCGGCGGCGATACGGCGGGCGGTGTCGTCGGTGCCGTGCGGCAGCCGGCCGAAGTGCAGGATGCCGGTGAGCGGGCTGCCGGCGGCGGAGACGACACCGGGTTCCACGAAGGCCGAAGGCAGCCAGACGCAGACGCCGTACACGTGCCGGAAACGGCGCAGTGCGAGCCGTCCGCTCTCCACGCCGTTCTGGAGGGACACGAGCGGCAGTCTCTGCGCCGCTGTGCCGCCGCCCGCGACGGGCACGTCGGCCCAGGTCTCCAGCGCGGTGACGGTGTCCTGCGTCTTCACCGCGAGGAGGAGTACGTCGTCGGCGCGCAGCTCGCCGAGCGGGCCGGGCCCGTCGACGACGGGCAGCCGGTGCCTCGACTCGCCTTCCGGGACGAGCAGGCGCAGCCCGTGTCCGGCGAGCTCGTCGAGGTGTCTGCCGCGGGCCACGAGGACGACCTCGCGCCCGGCCTGGGCGAGCCGCCCGCCGACGCTTCCGCCGACCGCTCCCGCCCCGATGACCACGTAGCGCATGGGGCGAGCCTCGCACACGCGCGGCCAACCGCGTCAGGCCGGGGGTGCCGTCAACTCCACCAGTTTCCGTACGGTGTTCCAGTTCCGGCTGGTGGCGATCAGCCCCTTGGTCAGGCGGGTGCGGGCGAGCGCCTCGGCGAGCTTGGAGCGGCCCAGGCCGTCCGGAGCGTACAGGTACAGGCAGCGGTCGCCGAGCCGGAACTCCTCGGGGAGATGGGCGGTTCGGTCGATCTCGGCGTAGCGCTCCGCGGTGACGGGCGCGGAGAAGTACGTGACGTGCAGTTGCTTCGGCGCGAGGTCTGCGGCCGGGAACGGGCAGGCCTCGGCGACGGATTTCAGATAGGCGTGCTCACGCACGAGCACGTCGACGGGGAAGCCGAAGCGCCCCTCGATCGCCCGGCTCAGCTGCGCCGCCAGCGACTCCTCGTCGCTGCGCTCCGCGCCGAACACGGCCTGGCCGCTCTGCAGATAGGTCCGTACGCCGGTGTGGCCGAGGCCGGTCAGCAGGGCGCGCAGGTCGGCCATGGGCACCTTCTTGGCGCCGCCGACGTTGATACCGCGCAACAGCGCCGCGTAGGTCGTCATCCAGCCAGCGTAGAGCGGCCGTCGTGCCCCGTGGGGGTGGGCACGACGGCCGGGTCCGCGCGAGGCGCACTGCGCGAAACTCTGGCTGATGAGCGGGGGCCGGAGCAACCTCGCCACACAGCTGTGACTTGTTCAACAAGCTTCTGTAATCACAAATCCGTGCGGTGACGACGGAACGGACATCCTTCGTTCCGCTCCGCGGCCCCGCCTCACCTCTTCCTAGGCACCGGCGCGGCGGGGCAGTTCCGCCTCGATGAGGTCGGCCGCCCGGCGGGTGCCGCCCTCCTGGGCCGTCTCGGCCTGGACCGCCTTCAGGCGGCGGGCCACCTCCGGGTCGGCCACCAGGGCGAGGGCGGTCTCGCGCAGCCGGTCGGCGGTGGCCTCCTCGGTGTCCAGCCGCCGGGCGACGCCGAGGGCCACCAGCATGTCGGCGTTGCCGAACTGGTCGACGGCCTGCGGTACGGCGATCATCGGGGTGGCCGTGGCGAGGCCCTCCTGGCTGCCGCCGGCGCCCGCGTGCGTGACGAACAGGTCGGCCTGCTTCAGGATCGCCAACTGCGGCACCCAGTCGCGGACTTCGACATTGGCCGGTACGTCGCCCAGGTCGACGGCGGAGACATGGCGACCCACCTGGAGCACCAGGTGCCAGCCGGGCAGGTCCCCGAACGCGTGGACGCACTCGCGGTAGAACCCGGGCTGCTTGGTGAAGGCCGAGCCCAGGGACACCAGCGCGACCTTGTCCACGCCGGCCGGCCGCTGCCAGTCGCCCTGGTCGGAGCGGTCGCCCTGGCAGGCGCCGACGAAGGTGTGGACCCGCTCGTCGACCCGGTCGGCGTTGGGCTGGAGGGCCTTCGGGATCAGCACGATCGAGCGGTCCGGGCGGCCGGCGAACGGGTCCGGGTGCCGGGCGATCCCGTTCTCCTTCAGCCAGGCCTCGAACCGGGCGTAGTACGCCTGCCCGCGCGCCGTCTTCCTCGGCTCCGCCCACATCGGCTCGGCGACCTCCTTCTCGTACCCCTCCCAGGCGACGAGGTTCGGCGAGAGGGAGATCGCCGGGACGCCCCAGCGGTGGGCAAGGACGCGGGCCGGATAGGAGGCGATGTCATGGAGCACGAGGTCGGGCTCATCGCCGGCGTAGGCCTCGATGAGCTGGGGAAGCGCCTGGACGGCGTCCGCGAGGAACGGCTCCACGTTGTCCAGGAGCGTGGTCCCCCAGGCCGACGGGTCCGCGCCGGGCGCGGGCAGCGTGGAGGTGTACGGCACGGGCCGGGCCCCGGTCTCGGCCACCTTGTCGGCGAACACCGGCGGGATGGCGTACGTGACCCGGTGGCCCCGGGCGACGAGCTCCCGGATCACCTCCAGGCTGGGGTTCACGTGGCCGTGCTGGGCGATGGAGAACATGGCGATGTGTGCGGAACTGGTCATGGGTCCGAGGTTAGGCGAGACGAGACGTCTCGTCCAAACGCTTTTCCCGGCCCCCTGTCCGCCCGCCGGCAGGGAGAGGTCGAGCGTGGCGGAGACGGGCTCATCCAGCGGCCGGGCCACGCCGTATCTCCCGGGCCCGCTCAGCCTTTTCGCGGCCTGCCGGAACTCCGCCCAGCTCCAGGAGTGTCCGGGGGTGGGCACACGCACCTTTGCGTGGGCGAGCAGGGTGGCGTCGGCGATCAGCGCCCGGGGTTCCCGGAGGAAGGGCACGCCGTGGACGCCGTGCCCGAAAGTGACGGCGTCCCAACTGCCGGGCGGGACATCGGCGTTGAGGCGGGCCGGCAACAGGCCGCCGAGGTAGCCGCCGTGGGCGAAGTCGGCGAGGTCGGCGGAGGCGTCGTGGATGATGTCCGGGGCCTCGCCGCCCTCGAAGGAGGTGAGCAGCTGGCCGTGCACGCTGTCCCAGCTTCCCTGGACGCACTCGACCGTGAGGCCCGGATGGGTGGCGTTCCACTCCTTCACCGGGGACTTGTCGGAGGCGGCGGACTCCTGCTGCCGGGCGAGCGACAGAAAGCGCAGGGTGACCGGGCCACCGGCGTGCCGTCCGGCCGAGGAGCAGCCGGCGAGCAGCAGCAGGACGGCGACCAGTGCGGTGAGCGTCCGGGGCCTCGTCGGCGGCCTCATCAGCTCTTCACCGCCGCTGCGAGCGGACCGGCCGTGATCCGCCGCTGGACCAGGGCGAAGACGGCGAAGGAGGGCGGCGTGGCGAGGAACGCGGCGGCGACCGGCGGGCCGAGGCCGGATCAGGGCGGGCAGGACGAGGAACCAGGTGCCGTGATCGGCGGCACGGCGACGGCCCGGCTGTAACCCTTCGGCCACTGATGTCATGGAATCGTCCCTTCGCCTGCCTGGGTCGACGTGCTCATCGTCGTGAGCGCCTCAGGTCGCGTCACGGGACCGCTCACCCGGCCCGGCACACCACCCGACCTGTGCGAATGCGAGACTGACCGGGGAGATCCGACCGCACGGAGGCACGATGGACGAGGGACGGGCACGGGACGTACTGGCCGCGGCGGGGGTGCTGCCGGGACCGGCCGGGGACGCACGGCTGCTCGCTCTCGGGGAGAACGCGGTGTTCGCCGCCGGCGACCTGGTGGTGAAGGTGGGCCGGGACGCCGAGCTGCTGGAGCGGGCCCGGCGCGAGCTGGACATCGCCGGCTGGCTGGCCGAGTCGGGCGTGCCGGCGGTACGGGCGGCCGAGCCGGAGCCGCGGCTGACCGAGGGTCATCCGGTGACCGTGTGGCACCGGCTGCCGGAGCCGGCACGGCCCGCCGAGCCGCGTGATCTGGCGCAGCTGCTGCGGATCGTGCACGCACTTCCCTCTCCTTCCTTCGCCCTGCCGCCGCGCGAGCTGCTGGGCGGTGTCGAGCGCTGGCTGCGGCTCGCGGGGGACGCGATCGACCCCGAGGACGCGGCCTACCTGCGTGCGCGCCGGGACGGTTTCGCGGCGGCCGCGGCCGCGCTGACGCCTCATCTGCCGCCGGGCCCCATCCATGGCGACGCACTCCCCCGCAATGTGCACATCGGGCCCGACGGGCCGGTCCTGGTCGACCTGGAGACCTTCTCCGCCGACCTGCGCGAGCACGATCTGGTGGTGATGGTCCTCTCCCGCGACCGGTACGGGCTGCCCGCCGAGGCGTACGACTCCTTCACCGCGGCGTACGGCTGGGACGTACGGGAGTGGGCGGGCTGCGCGGTCCTGCGCGGCGCCCGGGAGACGGCGAGCTGCGCCTGGGTGGCCCAGCACGCCCCGAGCAACCCGAAGGCGCTGGCCGAGTTCCGCAGGCGGGTGTCGTCGCTGCGGGACGGGGACGGGGCGGTGCGCTGGTATCCGTTCTGAGCATGCCGCGAGGTGACCGCGACGCGGTGCGGACCGGCCGCTACACGAGCCGGCTCCCGGCCGGCTCCCGCAGCGGCCATGTCCCGTCCACCACCGCCTCCGTGTCCCCCTTGCGGCGCAGGAACTCCTGGAAGTCCGCCGCCCACTGCGCGTACCACTCGATCTGGCGGCCGTGCAGGTCCGCCGGGCTCAGGGACGCGATCTTCGGGTGGCGGTCGGCTATCGCGCCGGCCAGCCGGGCCGCGGCGAGGGCGTCGGCCGCGGCGTCGTGGGCCCGGTCGAGGACTATGCCGTACTCGGCGCAGACCGCCTCCAGGTTCCGCTTGCCGCGGCGGTAGCGGTCGGCCCAGCGGTCGATCGTGTAGGGGTCGACGACCGGGGCGGGCGGGGTGCCGCCGAGGCGGTCGGCGAGGGACGGCAGGCCGTGGCGGCGCAGCTCGGCCGAGAGCAGGGTGAGGTCGAAGGCCGCGTTGTAGGCGACGACCGGGACGCCCGCCTGCCAGTACCCGGTCAGGGCCGCGGCGAGGGCGTCGGCCACCTGGTCGGCGGGCCGGCCCTGGGCCACCGCGTGCGCGGTGCTGATGCCGTGCACCGCCACCGCGTCGGCCGGGATCTCCACGCCGGGGTCGGCAAGCCACTCCCGGCGCCCCACGGGCTCCCCGGCCCTGACCTCGATCACCGCACCGGTGACGATGCGTGCCTCGTGCGGATCCGTGCCGGTCGTCTCCAGATCGAAGCCGATCAGCAGCTCACGGTGCCAGCCCATGGCGGCCCCCCTTCTCGGTGGTGCTTTCCCCCAGTGGCCTCCACCCTCGCACGCGGCACTGACAATCCGAGGACGGGATTCCGCTTACTCCGGCGGACAGTTCAGGACACAGGGCGCGAATCCACCCAGGACAGCTCGAATTCCTCCCGGTATGTCGGGAACAGTCCGGCTTCGCCGACATCATCCGACTTCACCAGCTTGCTGCCGTTGCGCAGCACGAGCACCGGCGACTCCATCCCCCGCGCCCCGCGCAGATAGGACTGCACCACGGCGATGCCGTCGGCGCCGTCGCCGTCCACCAGGTAGGCGGTGAAGCGGGGCGTCTCGTCGTACACCTGGATCTCGAAGGCCCCGGGGTCGCGCAGCCGGGAGCGGACCCGGCGCATGTGCAGGATGTTCATCTCGACCGAGCGGCTCAGCTCGCCCCGCTTCATGCCCAGTTCGCGCTCGCGGCGCTTGACCGCACTGGAGGCCGGGTTGAGGAACAGCAGCCGTACCCGGCAGCCGGACTCGGCGAGGCGGATCAGGCGGCGCCCGGAGAAGTTCTGCACCAGCAGGTTGAGGCCGATGCCGATGGCGTCGAGCCGGCGGGCACCGGCGAAGAGGTCCTCGGCGGGGAACTGGCGCATGAGCCGGACCCGGTCGGCGTGGACGGCGACCACGTCGGCGTACCGGTCGCCGACCAGGTCCTCGACCGCGTCGACGGGCAGCCGGCGCGCGGAGGGGACGTCCCCGGCCGCGCCGAGCATCTCCAGGAGCCGGGCCGAGGCCCGCTCGGCCTGGCTGAGCACCGTCTCGGACAGGGCCCGGTTGCGGGAGACGACGTTGCGGGTCACCTCCAGCTCGTCCAGGGCGAGTTCGAGGTCACGACGCTCGTCGAAGTACGGCTCGAAGCACGGCCAGTGCTGCACCATCAGCTCGCGCAGCTGCGGCAGGGTCAGGAAGCTGAGCACGTTGTCGTCGGCCGGATCGAGCAGGTAGCCCTTGCGGCGGCTGACCTCGCGGACGGCGACCGCGCGCTGCACCCACTCCTGCCCGGCGGGTCCGGCCGCGGCGACCACCCAGTCGTCCGCGTGGACGGGCTCGTAGATGGGGCGCAGCACGGCGGCCACGACGGCGCGCAGCCGCTGTTCGACGAGGTTCAGCCAGATGTAGGCCCGGCCGGCCCGCTGGGCGCGGGTGCGCACCTCGCGCCAGGCGTCGGCGTCCCAGTCCAGCTCCGGCCCGATGGAGCCCGCGTCCATCGGCCGGGCCAGGGACACCGCGCCGGGCGGGACGTCTGTGGAGTTTCCCTCGTGACCCTCGTCACCAGGGGGCAGCTCCAGCCCTCCCGAGCCCACCCGTGCAC
Source organism: Streptomyces sp. MUSC 14 (assembly GCF_001866675.1). Taxonomy (NCBI): domain Bacteria; kingdom Bacillati; phylum Actinomycetota; class Actinomycetes; order Kitasatosporales; family Streptomycetaceae; genus Streptomyces; species Streptomyces sp. MUSC 14. The sequence continues at coordinate 67,052 of NZ_MLYN01000028.1, read as the reverse complement.
CGCCTTCCGCGCCCCGGGGCCTGCCCCGTCCCAACGATCAAGGAAGGGTACTCCGGGAGCGGTCGGGGTTGCAGCCGGATGGACAGGTCGGTTGTCCAACTGTTTTCCTCAACTCGACCTGTGCCGACGGTCGTTCCCCGGCCCTGCGTCACGGGGAGTGAGCGGATTCATAGCGGGGACGGTCTCCGGGGTGCCGGGCGGGCCCCGCCGGGGTACCGTCCGTGCTGGTGAGCGGCGCCCGGGCGGACGCCGACGCGCCTCGTGGCCGCTCCGGGACAGGTGAGGTTTCGTCACTTTCGGGAGACTCGGGGGCCGTCACGGCCCCGGGCGGGCGGATCACCTGTCAGAGTCGTCTGCATGCAGGTCTGGCCTGGACAGGCGTATCCGCTCGGCGCCACCTATGACGGCGCCGGAACCAACTTCGCGGTCTTCACGGAGGCCGCGGACCGAGTAGAGCTGTGTCTGCTGCACGACGACGGCTCGGAGACGGCGGTGGAACTGCGCGAGAGCGACGCGTTCGTGCGGCACGCGTACGTGCCGGGCGTGATGCCGGGACAGCGTTACGGGTTCCGCGTGCACGGCCCGTACGACCCCGCGCGCGGGCTGCGCTGCAACTCCGCGAAGCTGCTGCTCGACCCGTACGCGAAGGCGGTCAGCGGCTCGGTCCGGTGGGGCGAGGAGGTGTACGGCTACCACTTCGGCGCGCCGGAGCGGCGCAACGACCTGGACTCGGCGCCGCACACCATGACCTCGGTCGTGATCAATCCGTACTTCGACTGGGCCGACGACCGGCCGCCGCGCACCGAGTACCACCACACGGTCATCTACGAGGCCCACGTCAAGGGCCTGACCATGCGTCACCCGGGGCTGCCGGAGGAGCTGCGCGGCACGTACGCGGCGCTGGCCCACCCCGCGGTCATCGACCATCTGACCGGGCTCGGGGTGACGGCTCTGGAGCTGATGCCCGTACACCAGTTCGTCAACGATCACCGGCTGACCGACCTGGGGCTGAGCAACTACTGGGGCTACAACACGATCGGCTTCTTCGCCCCGCACAACGCGTACGCCTCCTGGGGCGACCGCGGGCAGCAGGTGCTGGAGTTCAAGTCGGCGGTCCGGGCGCTGCACGAGGCCGGGATCGAGGTCATCCTGGACGTGGTCTACAACCACACGGCCGAGGGCAACCATCTGGGCCCGACGCTGTCGTTCAAGGGCATCGACAACCCGTCGTACTACCGGCTCGCCGAGGATCCGCGCTACTACACCGACACCACCGGCACCGGGAACTCGCTGCTCATGCGGTCCCCGCACGTGCTCCAGCTGATCATGGACTCGCTGCGCTACTGGGTCCTGGAGATGCACGTCGACGGCTTCCGCTTCGACCTCGCGGCGACGCTCGCCCGGCAGTTCCACGAGGTGGACCGGCTGTCGTCGTTCTTCGACCTGGTGCAGCAGGACCCGGTGGTCTCCCAGGTGAAGCTGATCGCCGAGCCGTGGGACGTGGGCGAGGGCGGCTACCAGGTGGGCAACTTCCCGCCGCTGTGGGCCGAGTGGAACGGCAAGTACCGCGACACGGTGCGGGACCTGTGGCGGGGCGAGCCGCGGGCGCTCGCGGAGTTCGCCTCCCGGCTGACCGGGTCGTCCGACCTGTACCAGAACGACGGCCGCCGCCCGCTGGCCTCGATCAACTTCGTCACCTGCCACGACGGTTTCACGCTGCGCGACCTCGTCTCGTACAACGACAAGCACAACCGGGCCAACGGCGAGGACAACCGGGACGGCGAGAGCCACAACCGCTCGTGGAACTGCGGGGTCGAGGGCGAGACCGACGACGCGGGCGTGCGCGCGTTGCGCGCGCGGCAGCTGCGGAACTTCCTCGCCACGCTGATGCTGTCCCAGGGCGTGCCGATGATCAGCCACGGCGACGAGTTCGCGCGCACCCAGCAGGGCAACAACAACGCCTACTGCCAGGACAACGAGCTGGCCTGGGTGCACTGGCCCGACAGCGGCGCGGAGGCGGGTGCCGAGGGCGAGGCCGGTGCCGAGGCCGGTGCCGAGGACGAGGCCGGGGGGCTGCTGGAGTTCACGCGCGCGATGGTGTGGCTGCGGCGGGACCACCCGGTGCTGCGGCGGCGGCGCTTCTTCCACGGGCGGCCGGTGGAGGGCACGCACGACGCGCTCTCCGACATCGCCTGGTTCACCCCGGAGGGCGCCGAGATGACGCAGCGGGACTGGGACTCGGCGCGGGCGTCCGCGCTGACGGTGTTCCTCAACGGCAACGCCATCTCCGAGCCCGGCCCGCGCGGGGAGCGCGTCACCGACGACTCGTTCCTGCTGATGTTCAACGCCTCGCCCGAGTCGCTGGAGTTCCTGGTGCCGGTCGACCACGGCCGGCAGTGGCAGGTGGTGGTCGACACGGCCCGCCCGGAGGGGGTGCCGCCGGGCGGCGGCGCGAAGGTCGGGGCGGGCGACCTGCTCACCCTGCCGGACCGCAGCCTGACGGTGCTGCAGCGACCGGCCTGACCTCGGGGGCGGGCGGGGCTCAGGAGCGCGCGGGCCGGTACGTCGTCCACGCGCGTGTGCGCGGCGTGTCCGGCCGCTGCGGCGTGGGTCGTGGGGCGGGCCGTCAGGGCGATCACCAGGGTGAGCGCGGCCGCCGTGCTCGCCACCTCGAAGGCCGCTCCGGGGCCGCGGGCGTCGGTGAGGCGGCCGGTCACGGCGACCGCGAGGGCCTGTCCGCCGGCCGGCGCACCGGTGGCGACCGCCGTCGCCTCGGCGAGCCGGGCCGGCGGCACCGCGCGTTCGGTGAGCCCGAACACCGTGATCAGATGCGGCGCGTAGGCGATGCCGAGCACGGCGACCACGGCGTAGAGACCAGGCAGGCTGCGCGTGCGCCGCAGCGAGAGCGGCAGCGACAGCGACAGGACGCGCGCGGCCGCCGTGGCCAGCCGCCAGTGCGGCGGCGGCCCGAAGCGGGCGGGTACGGCGGCCATGGCGAGCCCGGCCCCGGCGCTCGTCACCCCCCATGGCGGCGTACACGAGCCCCGCCTGGTCCTCCTGACCGAGCCGGGCGGTGAGCGCGGTGATCCCGGACTGACATGCACCGAGCATGGCCCGCCGGAGGGCGAGAGCCGCGCGCGGTGCGTGCACGCAGCCGGGCATGCGGGCGGGCGCGGCCGGAAGGGCGGCACGCGCGGGGGCGCGGGCGGGGGACTTCGCCGGATCGGTGTCATGCCCGTGTGCCGGGCCGCGGTCTTCGGGGGTGGCGGTCGGGTGCAGGGCGAAGGCGGTGCCGCACGTGGCCACCAGGACCGCCGCGCCGCCCATCGCGTACGCCGGACGGGCGAGCACGGAGGCGGGCCCGACCAGGGCCGGGCCGAGGACGAAGGACTGCTCGTCGAGCGTGCTCCCGAAGGACAGCGCGGCACCGACCGTGGCCTCGGGGGATCCGGCGCGGCGGGCGAGAGCGACCAGCCGGGCGCGGGCCGGCGGACCCACGAGCGGCACGGTGCCACCCGCAGCGGCCCCCAGAAGCGCCAGGACGGCCGAGGGAAGGCCCGCGAGGGCGTCGGCGACCGGGGAGGCCACCACGAGCGCGTTGGCGAGCGAGAACGCGAGCACGACCCTGCGCTGCCCGTGCCGGTCCGCGAGCCGCCCCACCACCGGGCCGCAGACCACCTGGCCGAGGGCGAGCGCCCCGCGGCCAGCCCCGCGGCGGACAGGGAACTGCTCGTCCGGGCGACGAGCAGCACGCTGCCGAACCGGATGGTGGCCGTCGGCAGCCGGCCCAGGAACGACACGCACGGCAGCAGCGGTCCCGTCAGGCCGATCACCTGACGGTACGTGTCGCGCGTGCGGGGCCGGTCCGGCTTCCCCGTCCCCGGCTCCCCCGTCGGGCGAGGCGTTGTCCCCATCCGCCGAAGCCAGGCACGCGCGCATGCGTGCGTGCAGGGACCGATGACACGAAACCGGGCGGTCTGGGTACGTAGGTTTCCATGACCCCTGTGCGACCCGGACCACGCGTGCCCACGGCCACCTACCGGCTCCAGCTGCAGCCCGCGTTCCCGTTCGCTGCCGCGGCGACGGCCGTACCGTACCTGGCGTCGCTCGGGGTCTCGCATCTGCATCTGTCCCCCGTCCTGGAGGCCGTGCCCGGCTCCACGCACGGCTACGACGTGGTGGACCACGCGCGGGTGCGCGAGGAACTGGGCGGCGAGGAGGGCCTGCGGGCGCTGGCGCGGACCGCGCGGGAGCACGGTATGGGTCTGGTCGCGGACATCGTGCCCAACCACATGGCGATGGCGCCCCGGCACAACCACGCCCTGTGGGAGGTACTGCGCGAGGGGCCTGCCTCGCCGTACGCGCGGTGGTTCGACATCGACTGGGAGGCCGGGCACGGCCGGCTGCTGCTGCCGGTGCTCGGCGGCCCCGTCGGCACGGAACACGGGCGTCTCGTGGTCGACGGCGGCGTACTGCGCCACCACGACCACGCCTTCCCGCTCCGCCCGGGCACCGAGGGCCTGCCGCCGGCGGAGCTGCTGGACGCCCAGTGGTACCGCCCCGTGTGGTGGCGGCTGGCCCGCACCGAGCTGAACTACCGGCGCTTCTTCAGCATCTCGGAACTGATCGGGGTGCGGGTGGAGGACCCGGAGGTGTTCGACGCCACCCACGCCAAGATCCTCCAACTGCTGCGCGAGGGCGTTCTCGACGGGCTGCGCGTCGACCACCCCGACGGGCTCGCCGACCCCGGCGGATATCTCGCGCGGCTCCACGCGGCGAGCGGCGGGCGCTGGACGGTGGTGGAGAAGATCCTCGCCGACGGCGAAGCCCTGCCGCCGTCCTGGCCCGTCGCGGGCACCACCGGGTACGACGCCCTGCGCCGGGTCGACGGCCTGTTCACGGACCGGGCCGGGGCGGACGGACTCCGTACGGCGTACCGGCGGTTCGCGGCCCCGCAGACCGATCGGGGCGGGGACTGGGCGGCCACCGTGCGCCGGGCCGCCTACCAGGTGCTCACGCACGAGCTGGCCGCCGAGACGGACCGGCTCACCCGGGTGGCCGCCCGGCTCTGCGCGGCCTCGCCGGATCTCGCACTGCGCGACCGGGCGCCCTGGGCGCTGCGTACGGCCCTGGTGGAACTGCTGGTCCGGATGCGGGTGTACCGGCCCTACACCTCGGCCGACGCGGCCGCCGTCGTGACCGAGGAGGCCGCCGAGGAGGCCCGGCGTGCCTTCGCCGTCCCCGAGGAGGCCGGGGCGGTGGACGTCGTACGACGGCTGCTGACCGAACCGTCCGAGGCACCGGCGGGGGACCGCGCGGGCCGGGCCGAGCTGCGCACCCGGTTCGCGCAGACCGCGTCGGCGCTGCGGGCCAAGTCGGTCGAGGACACGGCGTTCTACCGCTACGTGCCGCTGCTGTCGGCGACCGAGGTGGGCGGCGATCCCGGCCGGCCCGGGGTCTGCCCGGAGGAGTTCCACGCGTACTGCGCGCGCGTGCAGCGCGACTGGCCGGCCACCGGCACGGTGGTCACCACACACGACACCAAGCGCAGCGCCGATGTCCGCGCGGCGCTGGCCGTGCTGACCGAATGCCCCGCGCGGTGGGCCGAGTTGATCGCCGAGGTGACGCTGCCGGAGGAGGGGGTGCCGGACGGGCAACTGGCCTGGGCGGCCTGGCAGACGGTGTTCGGGCTGGGGCCCGCGGCGGCGGAGCGGGTCCAGGAGGCGCTGCTGAAGCACGTGCGCGAGGCGGGCCTCTACACCAGCTGGACGGAGCAGGAGCCGCCGTACGAGGAGGCGGTGGCCGCCTTCGTCGCGGCCGGTCCGTGCGGGCCCCCCGGCGAGCAGGTGGCCGCGTTCCGCACGATGCTGGAGCCGCACGTCCGGGCCAACGTGCTCGGCACCGCCCTGGTCCAGCTGACGATGCCGGGGGTGCCGGACGTGTACCAGGGCACCGAGGGCGAGTACCGGGCGCTGGTGGACCCGGACAACCGGCGTCCGGTGTCCTTCCCACCCGAGGCACCCGGCGAGAAGGACGCGCTGACGGCGGCGGCGCTCCGGCTGCGCGCCCGGCGCCCCGACGCCTTCGGTACGAGGGCGGCGTACGCCCCGCTGACGGCCGAGGGCCCGGCGGCCGCCCACTGCGTGGCCTTCGCCCGCTCCGGGGAGGTGGTCACGGCGGTGACCCGGCTGTCGCTGCGCCTCGCGGAGGCGGGCGGCTGGCGGGAGACACGGCTGGCGCTGCCGCCCGGGCGGTGGTCGGACGTGCTCGCCGCGGGCCGGGAGTTCACCGGCCACACGCGCGTGGCCGACCTCTTCGACCGGCGCCCGGTGGCACTCCTGGAGCGCGTCGCACAGGACTGAGAGGGGCCTTTGCGGGTTCCTGGCGCTCGCGGGACGCGGCCTGCACCAGCAGTGAGCCCACGGCGCACAGCGCTCGCACCGCGTCCCGGGAACTGCGTCCGGGCGCCCCCGGGAGCCTCCCCCGCCGCATGCTTGACAGTCCACCCATCCCGTGCGGGACTGGGAGGGCGAAGCCGGGCGGACGAGTACGGGGGTGAGTTTCCTGCCGGAGCTGCGCTATCCCAGCGTTCCCGAACTGACCGCCTCCGCACAGGCGTTGGCCGCTCAGGAACCCGGGCTGTGCGCGCTCAGGCAGGTGGGCGCCTCGCGCGCGGGAAGACCCCTGCACCTGCTCTCGGTGGGGCACGCCCGGCGGGCGGTGCTGGTGGTGGCCGGCGCGCACGCCAACGAGCCGACGGGGGGTTCCACCCTGCGGGTGCTGGCCGAACGCGTCCTGGCCGAGCGGGAGTTGCGGGCGGACACCTCCTGGCACTTCCTGCTCTGTGCCGATCCCGACGGCGCGAGTCTGCATGTGACCCCGGCGCCGCGCAGCCTGCTCGACTACCACCTCGGCTTCTACCGGCCGACGGGCGCGGAGCAGCCGGAGTGGTCGCCGTCGGTGCTGCCGCCGGACCGGCTGCCGCCCGAGACCCGGACGCTGACCGGGGTGATCGACGAGCTGCGCCCGTACCTCCAGGTGACGCTGCACGGCACCGACCTGGGTGGCAGCTGGGTGCAGTTGACCCGGGCCGTGCCGGGGCTCGCCGAGCCGTTCGCGAAGTCCGCGGCGCAGCTGCACATCCCGGTGGAGACGGGTGCCTCGGACGCCGCTGGCTGGCCCGCCGCCGGCCCCGGGGTGCATGTCATGCCCGGCCCGGAGACGGGCGTCGCCTACCCGAGCATGCCGGACGACGCGCGGCACAGCACCTGGTACCACGCGCACCGTTACGGCGGTCTGACGGCCGTGGTGGAGGTCCCGATGTGGGCCAGCGACCTGGTGGACGACCGGGCGCCGCACCCGGCGCCCGCGGCCGCGATACGGCGACTGGCCCGGCGGCTGACCGGGGACGCGCGCGAGGTGGAGCGGATACTGGCCGAGGCGCAGCCCCGGCTGGACGGCCTGGACGGTCCGCTGCTGCGGGCCTCGCGCTGGGTGCTGGGGCTGATCCCGGGCCTGGCCGAGGACTGGATCCACACCCCGCCGGCCGGTACCACGATGGCGTACGTCGGCAGTGTGGACGCCTTCGGGCGACGGCTTCCGCTGCGCGCGGCGGCGATGCTGCTGCGGGTGCTGCGGGAGACCGACGACCGTGCGGCGCCCCGGCTGGAGCACCTCGTGGCCGACTGGTGCGACGCGTTCGCGGAGCGCTTCCGGGCCCGCTGGGTGCCGTTGGAGCACCAGGTGGAGCATCAGTCCCGGACGGTGCTGGTGGCGGCGCAGCAGGCCCGCGAGCGGGCCGGGTGAGCCGCGCCGCCGCGCCCGGCGGTCACGCGTCCAGGGCGAACACCGCCCCCGTGTGCGCGTTCATGACACAGGTGTTGGTGTAGGTCTGCCGGAAGTCGACCGGCCGGCCGTTCCACCGCCCGTACGCGTGGACGGTCACCGGGGAGTAGAGGGCCGGGCAGAACACGCGCTCGGGCGGGATACGGCGGATGTCGCCGCCGGCGGCGGCGAGTTCGGTGCACGCCTCGGCCGCCCGCGCGTGGCCGCCCCGCGGCGGGTCGCACAACAGCAGGGCGCCGCGCGTGGGACCGTTGCCGTCCTCGCCCTTGGCGACGGTCAGATGGAGCCAGTTGCCGGAAACGCGGTCGCGGGGTGCCGCCTGGGCCGGGCCCGCGGCGAGGAGCCCGGCGGCCGCCAGCACGGCACCGACCGCCGCGGTCGATCTCGAGAGGTACGTCATGCTTCCCAGCATCGGCACGCCGGCGCGCGTTCCGCAGTCCGGCGCGTCTGGCTCACTCGAACGGGACGGCACGCGCACGCGCGAAGAGCGCCTGTTCGAACACGACCGGGCGCCTCGGCCGGCGGGCTCAGCTCACGGCCAGCCGGAACCCCATGCGGCCGAAGGCGACCAGATCGCCCTCGCGGACCACGATCGCACCGGTCACCCGGCGGCCGTTGACGGTGGTCCCGTTGGTGGAGCCGAGGTCCCTGAGGACCCACATCTCCCCCTGGCGGAACAGCTCGGCGTGCATACGGGAGACGGTCTCGTGGTTCAGGCGCAGCCCGTTGGCGGGGTCACGGCCTATGCGCAGCGGGTGGGTCTGTCCGGGATGCGGCAGCAGCAGCTTCGGCAGCCGCTCGGCCTGCCAGGCGCGGCGCAGCCGTACGGTGAACGCGGAGACGGCCTCGACGCTGCCGAAGACCGCGCGGGACAGGCGCTTCTCGCGGGGCAGGTCGGCGACGAGGGCGGCCAGTTCGTCGGCATGGCGGGCGGCGAGCGCCAGTTCCATGCGGCGCACGAACGTGTCGTGCGACAGCCGCCCCTTGGCGACGCCGTCGCGCAGCACCATGAGCGCCTTGTCGCGCTCCGCGTCGGACAGCCGCGCGGGGTACGTGGAGAACTCGAAAGACGACGTCACGCAGGTGATTGTCGGTCAGTGAACCCCGAGTGTCCAGAAAACCCGGAATCGCTGTCACGCGTGCGTGCGTTCCGCGACACCCGCCGGGAAAGACCGAATTCGAGAGCGCATTGATCGTCCGGACGGCACGATGGGGCCGCGGGAGATCATCACGGTGAGCAGACGAAGGGGAACCGTCCGTGCAGTTCGAGGTGTGGGTACCGCAGGCAGACCGAGTGACGCTCCATTGCGAGGGCACCACGCGCGCGTTGGTGCGCGATCCCGAGCGCGTGGGCTGGTGGACGGGGGAGGCGGAGGCGGACGACGACGCCCGGTACGGGTTCGCGGTGGACGACGGTCCCGTCCTGCCCGACCCGCGTTCGCGCCGCCAGCCGGACGGCCCGGACGGGCTGAGCGCGCTCGTGGACCACGGCCGGTACGCGTGGCGTGCGCGGTGGGCGGGGCGGGGGCTGCCGGGCGCGGTGCTCTACGAGCTGCACGTGGGGACGTACACCCCCGAGGGCACTCTGGACGCGGCCGCGGCGCGACTGCAGCACCTGGTGGAACTGGGCGTCACGCACGTGGAGTTGATGCCGCTGTGTCCCTTCCCGGGGCGGCACGGGTGGGGGTACGAGGGGGTGTCGCTGTGGGCGGTGCACGAGCCGTACGGCGGCCCGGAGGCGCTGAAACGCTTCGTCGACCGTGCCCACGAACTCGGCCTCGGGGTCGTCCTGGACGTCGTGCACAACCACCTGGGTCCGTCGGGCAACCATCTGCCCGCGTTCGGGCCGTACTTCACCGACACGCATCACACGCCCTGGGGTTCGGCGGTGAACCTGGACGCGCCCGGCTCGGACGAGGTGCGCGCGTTCCTGCTCGGCAGCGCCCTGGCGTGGCTGCGGGACTACCGGATCGACGGGCTGCGTCTGGACGCGGTGCACGCGCTGCACGACACGCGCGCGTACCCGTTCCTGGAGGAGCTGTCGGCCGCGGTGGACGCGCTCGCCGAGGAGGTGGGCAGGCCGCTGTCGCTGATCGCGGAGTCCGACCGGAACGACCCGCGGTACATCACCCCGCGCGCGGAGCACGGCCTCGGGCTGCACGCGCAGTGGAACGACGACTTCCACCACGCCCTGCACGCCGCGCTGACCGGTGAGGCACAGGGCTACTACGCGGACTTCGCGCGCGCCCCGTTCGCCGCGCTCGCCAAGACGCTGACCGGCGGGTACTTCCACGACGGCACGTACTCCACCTTCCGGGGCCGGTGCCACGGCCGCCCGCTGGACCGCGCGCGCGTGGCCGGGCACCGCCTCCTCGGCTACAGCCAGACGCACGACCAGGTCGGCAACCGCGCCCAGGGCGACCGGCTCTCGGCCCGGCTCTCCCCCGGCCTGCTGGCCTGCGCGGCGGCGCTCACGCTGGCCTCGCCGTTCACGCCGATGCTGTTCATGGGCGAGGAGTGGGCGGCGGGCACGCCGTGGCAGTTCTTCACCGACCACACCGATCCGGAGCTGGCCGAGGCGGTACGGCGGGGCAGGCGGCGGGAGTTCGCGGCGCACGGCTGGGCCGAGGAGGACGTACCGGACCCGCAGGACCCGGCGACGCGGGACCGCTCCGTGCTGGACTGGTCGGAGCCGGCGCGCGAGCCCCACGCGCGCGTACTGGCCTGGTACCGGCGGCTGATCGCACTGCGCGGTGAGCAGCCGGACCTCACCGACCCCGATCTCGCCGACACCAAGGTGGCGTACGACGAGGAGGCGCGCTGGCTCGCCTTCCGGCGGGGCGACGTACGGGTGGCCGTGAACGTGGGCAAGGAACCGGCGTCGATCCCCCTGGGCGCCCGTCCCGCCGTGGTCCTCGCGGCCTGGGACCCGGTCGCGGCCCCGGGCCCGAACGGCCTGCTGGAACTGCCCGGGGAGTCCTGCGTGGTGCTGTCCCAGCCCTGAGCCGGGCCGCCGCTGAGCCCGGCACGCTACGTGTCCCGGTCGTCCTCCTTCAGGTCCGTCACCCGTTCCAGCATGATCGGTTCCCAGGCGCGGCCCAGTTGGGTGCGCAGAAGGGGCAGCGGGCTGTCGTCGCGGCCCTCCAGGCGGTCGGTGAGGCGGACGACCGTGTCGCAGCGGGCCAGCCACAGGCCGCGCAGGCAGGGGCGGGCGCCGTACCCGGCGAGGGTGGCCGCGCGGACCGCCGCGCCGGAGCCGACCGCGAGGACGAGCCCGGCAATGTCCTCGGCGGGGTCGGCGAGGGCCGCGTCGGTCCAGTCGAGGACGCCGCGCACCCTGCCGTCGGCGCTGACCACCAGATGCTCGCCCTTGAGGTCGTGGTGGACGAGCACGGCGCCGCCGGCCTGGGCGGCGAGCTGAGCCGCGCCGAGCGGGGTGAGCTGGTGCAGGCGTGCGGGGTCGAACTCGTCGGCGGCGGCGAGGCGTTCGGCCGCCGCCACGGCCATGCGGCGCAGCGCCTCCAGGGAACGCGGCGCGACACGCGGCACCCCGATCGTCTCGGCTCGCGGCGCCGGCACCGCGCGCAGCCCGGTGAGCAGCCCGGCCAGGTCGGCCTCGCCGACGGCCGAGACGTCGTGCTCCTCGGCGCTGCCGCCGGGGATCCGGGTGTCGAGCGTGTAGGTGAGGCCCGGCGCCCACTCGCCGTGCGCGACGCCGGCCGGGACGGCGACGGGGAGGTACGGCCGTACCAGGTCGCGCACGCGCAGTTCGCGGCGCTGGCGCAGGGCGGCCTCGCGGTCGAGGGCGAGCCGCAGCACATGGCGGGTGCCGACCCACCAGGTGGAGTGCTCGCCGCCCGCCGTGACGGGCCGGACATCGGGTCCTCCGCCACCGGCCGCGTGCTCGTCGGTCAGCGAGCGGACGAGTCGGCGGACGGTGTCCGCGGTGGGTGTCGGTGCCTGGGTCATGGATCGCGCCGTTGCCGTTCGGGGAAAGTCGGGAAGAGGGACCGGGGCGGGTCTCCCTGGGCCGGTCAGCCCACGACGACCAGCTCGCGGGTGGTGTTGTTGAAACGACGGCCGCCCTCCTCGGTCACCGTGACGATGTCCTCGATGCGCACGCCGAACCGCCCGGGCAGGTAGATGCCGGGCTCGACGGAGAAGCACATGCCGGGCACGAGGGGCTGTTCCTCTCCCTCGATCATGTACGGCGGCTCGTGCGTGGTGACGCCGATGCCGTGCCCGGTGCGGTGGATGAAGTACGCGCCGTACCCGGCGTCGGTGATCACCGCGCGGGCGGCGCGGTCGACCTCCTGGCAGGCGACGCCCGGCCGTACGGCGGCGAAGCCGGCTTCCTGGGCCGCGCGGACGATGTCGTGGACGCGGCGTTCCTCGGGGGTGGGCTCGCCGACGTGGACCGTGCGGGTGGTGTCGGAGCCGTAGCCGTCCTTCAGGCCGCCGAAGTCGAGGACGACCATGTCGCCGTCCTGGATGACGCGGTCGCCGACCTCGTGGTGCGGGTTGGCGCCGTTGGGTCCGGAGCCGACGATGGTGAAGTCGACCTGGGAGTGGCCGAAGCGGCGCAGCAGGGCGGCGAGGTCGTGGCCGACGTCGGACTCGCGGCGGCCGGCGAAGGGAACCTTCCGGATCTCCTCGAACGTTGCGTCGGCAGCGGCTCCGGCCGCCGCGAGGAGTTCGAGTTCGGCCGCGTCCTTGACGGCGCGCAGCATGGGGAGGGCATCGGTGAGGGAGGCGTACGAGGTGTCCGGCAGGGTCCGCTGGAGACCCAGCAGGTGCATCGCCCAGGTGTTGTCGCTGATGCCGAAGCGGCCCGCGCCGTCGAGCAGGGCGGCGGTGACGGCGTAGGGGTCCTTGCCGTCGGTCCAGTCCCGCAGGGTGAGCGCGGAGGCGCCGACCGCGTGCTCGGCGTCCGGCGCCTCCAGGGTGGGCACGACGAGCACGGGGTCGTGGCCGGGGGTGAGGACCAGCACGGTGAGCCGTTCGGTGACGGCGGTGGGCGTGTAGCCGGTGAGCCACACCATGTCCGGTCCCGGCGCCACGAGCAGCCCGGCCAGACCGGCGTCGGCGGCGGCGCGCGTGGCGCGCTCCATCCGGGCCCGGTGGTCGGCGGCGGTGAAGGGCGAGGGCGGGCTACCGGTCATCCGGTCCTCCGAGCGCGGGTGAGGGTACGGGGCGATGGCGTCACGTGCAGCATCCTGCCCGCCCGGCCAGGGCGGCGCGAGCCGGTCGCCGGCGCGCTCCGCGGGGTGCGGTCGCGGGAGAAGGGGCTCGGCATGGGGCCATCATGGCGCGCGGGACGGACGGCGACCAGTGGGCCTGCCGGGGTGACTGACAGGGCCTCCGGTTGACCGGGGGTGCGAGCGCGGGGCGCGTCCCGGTCAGGTCACCACGCCCGGTACAGCGGTCAACTGCTGGTAGCCGCCGCTGCGGTGACGCGCGGTGAGGAGCACCGCCTGGCCGGGGCGGGCGTGCGCGACGGCTCGGGCCAGGTCGGCGGCGCTGTCCACGCGCGCGGGGCCGAACTGGAGCAGGACGTCCCCGCGGACCAGGCCCGCCGCGTAGCCGGGGCCGGGCACGTGTACGCCCACGACCAGCGCGCCCGCCTTCTCGGCGTCGACGGCCTCCACGCCGAGCGTCGCCGCGGACGGCACCGCGGCGGGGCTCGGCGCGGTCGCGGGCGCCTTGGCCGCGGGGGCGGACGGCGGGGCCTGGTGGCGCAGTTCGGCGAGCCTGCTCATGCCGATGACGCTGGCGCCGACCGTGCCGATACCGACACCGGAGAGCACCAGCAGGATGCCGGCGCACAGGCCGAACAGCAGGCTCTGCAGCCGCTGTCCACGCCGGTGCGCGGCGTGCGGGCGCGGGACCGGACCCGGGTCGCCGTGGTCGGCACACTCGGTCCGGTCGGTGCCCGCGCCGTCCCGCGGGTCCTGTCCGGGCATGGGCTTGGGACGCAACGCAGTCTGTTCCATGGTTCGCTCGCCTCCGGGTGATGCTCTACCCGGGGCGCGGGGCCGCGACGAGACACGAACGAGTGAGACTGGCCGGAGGGCGGCGCAGGGTAGTCATGACGCCTCGGCCGGGCACGGTCACACCCCGCCCACCAGCGTCCGCACGGCTGCCTCCGCAGCCCCCCGGCTGCCGCCGTGGAGGAGTTCCGTACGGTGCACGACCCGGGGTGCGGTGAGTGGGACGGCGACCGTGCCGGGTACGGCGCCGGCGGCCGACCGGGGCGGCAGGGTGCAGCCGTGGCCGGCAGCGGCGAGGGCGGTGCGGATGTGCGGATCGGTGTGCGGCTACGGCCCCCACCCGCCACCTCGACACGCTGAGCGCCCACGGGCTCCGGTTCTCCGGGCACGACGAGGACGGCGCCCCCACGTCGCCGAACCACCGGGCCACCCCTTCTTCCTGGCGTGGCGCGGTGGAGCGCGTGGCATCCGGGATCGCCCGGCAGGCCTGAGGCCCGACGCGCCCGGGCCGGCTGCCGGCGGCCCGGCAGCCGGCTCGGGGCTCCGCTCAGCCCATGTGCCCCTCATGACCGGCGCCGTGCCCGGCGCCGTGGTCGAACTTCATGGCCTCGGCCGGCATCACGACGAAGGGCCGCATCATGCCCATGTCCTCGTGCTCCAGCAGGTGGCAGTGGTACATGAAGCGGCCGTACGCCCCGTCGAAGCGGCCCATGACCCGCAGCATCTGGTTCCCGGGCACCCGGAAGACGTCCTTGTTGCCCCGCTCGTTGGGTGCGAGCGGGATCGTCCGGCCGGTGTCGTACCGGATCGGGGTGCGGGTGCCGCCGACGGCCGGGTCGAAGCCCGAGACGTCGTAGGCGTCCCGGCCGAGCAGCTGGAAGTCGGCCAGATGGATGTGCATGGGGTGGACGATCGGCGCGAGGTTGAGGAAGCTCCACTGCTCGTAGCCGCCCTCGGCGAGGGTGAAGCCGAGCGCGTCGTTGAACGTCCGTGAGGTGCGCCGGTACGTCTTCGTGGTGCCGTCGGACCCGGTGACCTGCACGATGCCGTCGGCCGGCAGCTGGAGCCCGCTCGGGTCCTCGACCTCGGTCAGCTCCCAGATCTCCGGGTGGCCCCCCGCGCCCTTGGTGGCGGGCGGGGTGAGCAGGACCATGCGGTGGTGGTGCGGGAGGTCGTGGGTGAGGCGGCGGAAGGAGCCGGAGAGCACCTCGGGCAGTTCGAAGGTGTCCTGCTCCGCGCACGACTCGCCGACACGGAACTCCAGCACCGCCGGATGGCGCACGTCACCGGCCGGGTCGGGCACTCCCGCCGGCTGGTTCGGGCCCTTGTTGACCAGGCGCAGGGTCCGGCCGGCCAGGGCGCGGAAGTCGACGAGCAGGTCGAAGCGCTCGGCCGGCGCGGCGGTCAGCGTGGGCAGGTCACCCTCGAAGTCGACCGGCACGGGGCGGGGCAGCAGCCCGCCGTCACTGCCGATCTGGTGCACGACGCCCGGCACCGGCTTGCCGTGCTCGTCGATCAGGACGAGCTCGAAGATGCGCGCGTTCGAGGCGTTGAGCAGCCGGAAGCGGTACCAGGCCGGGTCCACCTCGGCGTACGGCCAGATGCGGCCGTTGACCGTGGTGTACGGACCGGTGAAGGGTATGGAGACCGGCTTGCCGGTCTCCGGGTTGCTCTGCTGGACGATCACCGTCTTGTGCAGCAGCCGGCCGTTGAGGCGGCCGTCCTCGTCGGTGTCGAGGTTGCGGTCGGCGATCAGCAGCGGGATCTCCCGCTCCCCGGACGGCAGCCGCAGCGCGTCCTCCTCGTCGTCCCGCAGGAGGTAGGTGCCGTACAGGCCCGTCATCACGTTGAACCGCGTGATGTTCATGGCGTGGTCGTGGTACCACCACTGCGCCGCCTGGTGGTCGTTCGGGTACTCCGACAGCTGGGCGTCGCCGAAGCCGACGGCGTTGTCCGCCCAGCCGTCGTTGCCGCCGCCGGTCTGGGCGCCGTGCAGATGTGTCACCGTCCAGGCGGGCAGGGCGGCGACGTCCTTGTCGGGCTCGACGCCCCCGCGGCCCGGCTCGGTGCTGGGCGGCGGGGTGCCGGGCGCGCTCCCGGGCACCTCGACGGAGGTGACCGGGAACTCCGCCTCCTTCGGTACGCGGTTGGTCCACGCGATGCGGATGCGCTGTCCGCGCCGCACCTCGACGGTCGGGCCCGGCACATGTCCGTCGTACCCCCACATGAGGGTCGGCGGCAGCTGCGGGTGCAGGCGCACCCAGGTCGGGCGCACGGCGATCTCGGTCTCGTGCAGGACGTCGTCCGCCGCAGGACGCAGGACCGGCGGCACGGTCAACGGCGCGACGTACGGCGTCAGTTCACCCGGCGCCGAAGCCTCCCGCCGCTTGGTCCCCCCGGCGAGCCTCTCCAGCGTCTCGATGATCTCGGTCAAGTGCGAACACCCCCGTGTGTCCTTGACGTGTTCCTGTGTGTCTGTGTGTCTGTCGTGTCGCTGTTTGTTCCCCTTGCCTCTCAAGACTGCGCAGAGCGTGAGGAAGTTCCCTGAATCACCCGTTCCGTACGCGGAGATTCCGCGACGGTCAGCCGAGCGACAGCGCCGGGACAGCGGGCGCCCGGCCGGGCAGGAAGCCGTGGGCGCGGCGGGCCAGGAACCCGGCCCGGTAGCGGTCGACGGTGCGGTGCCAGTTCAGGATGCCGGCCAGCCAGTTCTGCAGGTCGGCGACGTAGGCGTCCATCGCGGCACGGGCCTCGGCCGACAGTGCGAAGTCGTCGTACAGGACGGGCAGTTCGCGGGCGATGACGTGCTCGAACTGCTGCATGCGCTGGGTCGTGAGGTCGTGCACGACGCGCAGTGCGGTCGGGTAGTCCACGCCGAAGAAGTTCTGCACGACCAGGATCGCGTTGTGGATGTCCCCCTCGTACTCGATCTCCTTCTGGTACGAGAAGATGTCGTTGAGGAGGCAGGCGTAGTCGACGGCGGCGTTCTCCAGGGACCGGACCGGGCCGCTGCGGCGGACCTCCGGCGGGATCGCGGGGCCGTGACCCCTGCGGGCGAGGTTCAGGGTGAGGTCGGCGCCGAAGGTGGCGCGGCGCATCTCCAGGTAGTCGACCGGGTCGGGGATGCGGTTCTGGAGCCGGTTGGACAGCTCCCACACCCAGCTCTCGGTCATCACGTCCACGGACGCCTTGAGGGCCTGCCGCTGCTCGGCGTCCATCCCGGCGGTGGTGCGCGTCCACAGGTCGAGCAGTCCGCGTTCCATGCCGTTTGCGGGAGTGACGACCGGCTCCCCCTCGACCGGCATGCACTCCGAGAGCCGGGCCGTGCTCAGCCGCGCCCCGGCCAGGTCCCGGCGGTGGCCGAAGACGAGCGGGTAGTAGTCGTCGGCGTACGTGCCCCAGGCGAGCCACTGGGCGCTGAGGTCGAGGGACCCGGGGGTGGCGTCGGGGTCGATGCCGGCCGCGGCGAGCGCGAAGTCGAAGGCGGCGAGCCTGTCCTCGTCCCAGACGCCCTCCCCCAGGATGCCCATGCGGTGCGACCAGGCGACGAGGTTGCTCCGGGCGCTCTCCCGGTGGGGGCTCAGGCTCAGCTCGTACGGCATGCGGAAGTCGGGCAGCACGGACGGGCCGACCTTCTGGAACGGCACGTGGGTGTAGGCGCGCAGCCGTTGCCGGGCGGCGGAGGCGAGCAGGGCGCCGACGTCGGCGGCCGCCGTGCCGGGGCCGCTCGGCAGCTGCCAGGGAGCCTGCGACACCGCCCCCTGGTTCATGTAGCGGCTGGAGCGCAGATGCCATTCGTGGCCGCCGGACTGCCAGTCCTGAAGTCCCTTGGTGTAGGCGGCGATCGCGGCGGCCTGGTCCGGGGTGAGGCCCTTCTCCAGGGCGACGGCGGGGACCTCGGTGAGCGCGGTGTGCTCGAACTGGTGCAGGCGTGAGGTGAGGATGTCGTTGACGGTCTCGGCGGCCTCCTGGGTGGTGCAGTCGAAGAACTTCTCCAGGACCAGGACGCCGTTGCTGTTCTCGCCCTCGTCCTCGACCTCGCGCTGGTAGGAGAACAGGTCGTTGCGCAGATGGACGGCGTCCGCGAACGTCTCCATGAGGACGCGCAGCGGCCGGGTGCCGGCGACGGCGGCGGGCACCTCGGCGGTCGCGTACTCCACGAGCCCCGCCGACCAGGGGGCACCGCCCACCTTGCGGCGCATCTCGATGTACTCGACGGGGTTCGCGATCCGCCCCTCGTTGATGTTCGACAGCTCCCACATCGACTCGTTGAGCAGATGCTCGGTGGCGAGGGCGAAACGCCGCCGCCAGTCCTCCGACATCGCCGGTACGGTGCGCGCCCACAGGTCCTTCAGGCCCGCCTCGACCGGGTTCCGCGGCTCGGGCACCTCGGCGCCCGGGCCGAGCGGCATGAACAGCGGCAGGCGGTCCAGGTGGGCCTTGCCGGCGGCGCGGTCCTGGGTGCGCTTGTACATGTCCAGGAAGTGGTCGTCGAAGAAGAAGACCCACACGTACCAGTCGGTGATCAGGGAGAGGGCCGCGCCGTCGCAGTCGGGGTGGGTGTAGGAGCACAGGAGCCCGTAGTCGTGCGCCTCCAGGTCGGCCTGCTCCCAGATCCCGGAACCCTCCAGCATGCCCATCTCGCGCGCCCACCGGGTGGAGTGGGCCCGCGCCTCGTCGAGGTGCGGATTGAGCCGCGCGGGATACGGCATGTAGAAGTGCGGGAGTTCGAACGGCTGCGTCATGGCCGGGGCACTACCCGTGGCCCGCGGCACCCATCCGCCGCCCCGGACACGGCCACACCATCGTATGAACCGCCCTCGAAACCCTGACCGCGGCACAACGGGTGTGTGTGCCCGCCCGTACGCCCCGGTCCGTGCCCTTGCCGTACCCCCGCGCGCGGGCCACGGTAGGCGCATGACCTCCTTCGTGCTGCCCCATGAAGTGCACGGCGACGGCCCCCACCAGGTGTTCGCCGTGCACGGCTGGTTCGCCGACCGCTCCGCCTACGCGGCCGTGCTGCCGGACCTCGACCGGACCTCCTTCACCTACGCGCTGGTGGACCTGCGCGGGTACGGCGAGGCCCGGGACGCGGCAGGCCCGTACACGACGGCCGGGGCGGCCGGAGACCTGCTGGAACTGGCCGACCGGCTCGGCTGGCAGCGGTTCTCGGTGGTCGGGCACTCCATGGGCGGCGCGGTGGCACAGCGGCTGCTGGCCCTCGCCCCGCACCGGCTGCGCCGGATCGTCGGTGTCTCGCCGGTGCCGGCCTCGGGGCTGCCGCTGGCCGGTGAGCAGGCCGCGCTGTTCAGGGACGCGGCGAAGAGGCCGGCGAACCGGCGGGCGATCCTCGACGTCACCACCGGCGGGCTGCGCCCGGCCGCCTGGCTGGACCGGATGGTCGCCCGCTCCCTGGAGCGCAGCGACGCGAAGGCGTTCCGGGCCTGGCTGGACTCCTGGGCGGGCGACGACTTCCACGCCGACGTCGCGGGCTGCGCGGTGCCCGCCCTCGCGGTGGCCGGCGCGCTCGACCCGGCACTGTCGCCCGATGTCATGCGGCAGACCTGGCTGTCCTGGTTCCCGCGCGCCGAACTCGTCACGCTGGCGGGCGCCGGACACTACTCCATGGACGAGACACCGCTGGAACTGATCCGCGCGGTCGAGGACTTCCTGCGGGCGGACGGCGAAGAGCCGGTACCGGCACGGGAGTCGGCGTGAGCGTGCGTGAAACGCCTGGGGTGCCGGACGTGTTCGACCCCCGCCGGTACGGCGCCGGGGTCCCGCACGACGACTACCGCCTGCTGCGCGACCGCCATCCGGTCGCCTGGCAGGAGGAGCCGGAGGTGCTGGGCTGGCCGGCCGGGCCCGGGTTCTGGGCCGTGACCCGGCACGCGGACGTCGTACGGGTGCTGAAGGACGGGACGACGTACTCCTCGTACGTCGGCGCGACCCAGATCCGGGACCCCGATCCGGCGGACCTGCCGTTCATCCGGCGGATGATGCTCAATCAGGATCCGCCGTGGCACGGCCGGTTGCGGAGGCTGGTGAGCCGCGCGTTCACACCGGGCCGGATCGAGCGGTTCGCGTCGGCCGCCCGGGAGCGGGCGGGCACGCTGCTCGCCGGGGCACTGGCGGCGGCCCGGACGGGGGACGGCACGGTCGATCTGGTGACCGCCGTCACCGACGAGTACGCGCTGCTCAACCTGGCGGATCTGCTGGGCGTCCCGGAGAGCGACCGGGGCCTGCTGCTGCACTGGACGCAGCGGGTCATCGGCTACCAGGACCCGGACGAGGCGGGCACCCCGGCCCTGGACGCGGCGGGCAGGCTGGTCGATCCGCGCTCCCCGGCGATGCTGGCGGACATGTTCGCCTACGCGCGGCAGCTCGCGGCGTACAAACGGCGCCATCCGGCGGACGACGTGCTGACCACGCTCGCCCATGAGACCGAACTCGCCCCGGCCGAGCTGGAGATGTTCTTCTTCCTGCTCACGATCGCGGGCAACGACACGGTGCGCGGTGCGGCGCCGGGCGGCCTGCTGGCCCTCGCCGAGCACCCGGCCGCCTATGCGGCGCTGCGTGCCGGGGCGGTCGGACTCCCGTCGGCCGTCGAGGAGTTGCTGCGCTGGCATCCGCCCGTGCTGACGTTCCGCCGCACCGCCACGCGGGACACCGAGCTGGCGGGCACGCGCATCCGGGCCGGCGACAAGGTCGTCGTCTTCCACGCCTCGGCCAACCGGGACGAGCGGGTCTTCGCCGATCCCGGCCGGCTCGACCTCGCCCGTTCCCCCAACCCGCATGTGTCCTTCGGTGACGGTCCGCACGTCTGCCTGGGCGCCCACTTCGCGCGGCTGCAGCTGCGGCAGCTCTACGAGGAGGTGCTGCGCGCCCTGCCGCAGGCCCGGCCGGCGGCGCCGCCCGCACGGCTCGTGTCGAACTTCATCAACGGCATCAAGTCACTGCGGTTTCAGGTCACTTGAGGAAGATCAGGTGAGACCTGGATGAGCGCGTGCGTGCCGCTGGTGCGCCAGCGCCGCCCCTCGGACGCCACGAGCGCGGCCTCGGTCGCCGGGGACAGGCCGGTGACGACGTCGGACTTCAGAGTGCGCAGGGCGGCGACCGGGCCCGGGGCGTGACCGGTCACCGCCGCGAAGGGCGTGGTGGGCGGCCACAGCCGGTCGCCCACCAGACGGCGGTAGTTGAGGTCGCCTTTGAAGAGGGTCAGCGTGGCCGCGGCGAACTCGGCGCGCAGATCGTCCGGCATGTCCGCGTACGGCAGCGGGGCGCACGAGAACGGGTGGGCGCGCACGGCGAGACGGCCGTCGGCCAGCGCCGACCACAGCACGCGCGCGTACCCGGCGGCCGCGCCCGGGGCGGCGCGCAGCCGGCGCAGCGCGTCGACGACGTCGGCGGTCGTGGCGTCGGAGACGTAGTACGGGTGCGGCTTGACGTGCAGCACCGCCCGGGCGGCCCGGCCCTGGTCGAGGAGGTGGGCGATCAGCAGCAGATCCGGGACGAGTTCGCGGCCCGCGTTGTCCGCGACCAGGACGAGGGTGCCGGCGCCCGTGCGCGGCAGCAGGGCGAACAGGGCGTCGCTGTCGTCGGCGACCAGCGCGGGCGCCGGGTCCCGGAGCTCGGCGCCCTCGGCGCTCTCGGCGGAGAGCCGGAAGCCGAGGTCGGCCCGGTTGCCCCAGAGCGAGCCGTGCAGCAGGGCGCGCGCCCGCTCCTCCTCCGGCAGACCGGCCAGGTCGTCGAGCGCCGCGAGTTCCGCGTCGGTCTCGGGCGCGTCGAGTTCGGCGCGTTTGAACGGGCGGAAGGGGTCGATACCCTGCCAGGCGCCGGGGCCGACGTATCCGACGGCGTCGAGCAGCCGGCGGTAGAACCAGCTCTCGGACCAGAGCCAGGGGACGTCGTACCAGGACCGCCCGGTGTACGCGGGCAGGCCCCAGCCGTGCCACAGGTCCCGGTCCGGGGCGTCGGCCGGCAGCGGCTCGATCGTGCCCTCGGTGCAGCTCGCCAGCAGTTCGTCCAGCGCCCGGTGCTGTCCGGGGCCGTACGGGAAGGCGTCCCGCACCTGCTGGATGATCGCGGGGTGCCGGTCGGCCAGCACGCTGTGCGGGAACGAGCCGGTTTCGTTGCCGAGGATCACGGGTGCGAACGGGGTGTCGGGCATGTCCGTCACGGTAGCGCGCGGGTCAGGCGGTTCTGGTCTCCCGCTCCAGCTGCGTGGCGAGGGTGACGTAGCGGGGGCGGCGGTGCACCGGGACCAGGCCGCGGATCATCAGGTGCCACATCTCGGCGACCCGGCGCGGCAGCCGGCCCACCGGTTCGAGCGAGCGGCCGGCGACCCTGGTGCCGACGTAGAAGGAGACGAGGGAGTGCGCGACGACGCCGACGTCGAGTTCACTGTGCACGTCGGCTTCCCGCACGGCCCCGTGGAACTTACGGGTCGCGAAGTCCAGCCACTCGGTGAACAGGTGCCCGGCAGGCGGCCGTACGGCGATGTCGGCGGTGGCGAGACGCAGCGCGGCGCGCGGCACCGGGTCCTCCACGGCGAGCCGGGCGATGCCGAACGTGGCGCGCATCAGGGCCTCCAGCGAGGAGTAGCCACGGCTCTCGACCTCGGTGACGAGCCGGCGCGCGGCCTCGGCGTTGAGTTCCTGGATCGCCTGGGCCAGGTCCTCCTTGGCGGCGAAGTGGAAGTACAGCGCACCCTTGGTGACCTTTGCGTGCGCGACGATGTCGCTCAGGCTGGTGGAGTCGTAGCCTTGCCGGTCGAACAGATCGGCGGCGGCCGTGATGATCGTTGCCCGGGTCTGCTCGGCGCGTAACTGCCTCGCCATGATGGGACCCCTCCTCGCGACGTTAACGAACGGGACATGCGGTTTGTTTCTTACACCCTGCATACGATAACTCACCGACGGACAGGGAGAGTCGACCGTGCGGGCCAGCGGAACGACACGTGCCACGGGGAGGATCTCGTATCGAACAGCCCGTCAGCTGTCCGTGATCATGCGAGATCAGAGCGGTCTCCCCCTTCCTCGTTCACCGATGCGCGGCGGTCGCGCGACCCTGCGCGCCGCACGCATGATCGCCACGATACGAGGCCGACGGCCGACTCCTCAACGGGGGCTCGCGGGAGGCGCGAAACAGCCGAACCGGTCGGTGCCTTGCGCCCCCCGATCAGGGAAGCACCGGCACGGCGGAACAACGGCACGCCGAAAGCCCGAGCCGCCGGTCGCGGCTCGGGCTTTCGGTGAACTGCCCTTGTTCTGAGTTTAGTTGACGTACACCTGGGCGCCGCCGTCGGTCACGGGTGCGTACTTGGCCGTGAAGTAGCCGCTGGCGAAGCACAGCGACGAACCGGAGGACTTGGTGAACTGCTGGTTGGTGAAGGTGATGCTGCTGTCGGAGTTGTCGGTCTTCCCGGTCAGACCGGCCGCCTGGTAGACGCAGGTGATGCTGCCGAGCAGGGTCTTCAGCTTGACCGTGGTCTGGATGGTCGAGCCGCTGGCCGGGGAGACGGTCAGGGTGCCGTCGGAGGCGACCGTCGCCGTGTAGGGCAGGTTGTCGACGGTGATGCTGCTGACGCCGGTGACACCGGTGACATTGCTGGTGCACGAGGAGGCGTCGAAGGTGTGGCCGGAGACGGACTCGGTGGCCGTGCCGGGCGCCGACGGGTTGGCCGTGACCGAGGCCGTGAACTGGGAGGAGGTGCACGAGACGCCGCTGGTGCCGGTCGCGCTGGAGTAGAGCGTGGCGGACGTGCCCGAGGCGAGCGGCGCGGTGAGGGTGTCGCCGACGGCGACGGCGGTGCCGCCCGCGCTGCCGGTGGTGAGGACGGCGCCGTCGGCGGAGGCCGGAGTCGCCACGGCGAGGGCGAGAGCGGTGGCGGCGCCGGCGAGGGTGAGGACGGATCGCGTACGCATGGGCGGGTGCCTCTTTCCTGAGTGGGGATCGGGTGAGGTGAGGTGAGGGGTGGCGGGTGCAGCGGATGGCGCGAGGCGGTGCACGTACGGCACGTCGGCGCGCCCGGCGCGGCGAGGAAGCGCGAACTGCCGTGGACACACGTGCGCGTGGCGCGTCACGCGAGTGGTGCGGGCGCCGGTGGCAGCGGCGCGGGGTGCGGTGACGCGGTGGCGGCGGCAGGGCTGGGGGTGCCGCCGACGCGGGCCGTCGCGCCTTCTCCGTACGCGACGGACCGCCGACGGCGGCGGACCCGGCGCCGGCCGGAGGCCTCGGGGGAAGGCCTCCGGCCGGGCCGGAGGGAGACGGCCGGCACCCGGACCTGGGGGAATGGGACCCGTGCGCCGTGCCGTGTGAGCGGTTGCCGTGAGCCGAGGTGAGCGGTCGCCGGGAAGGGGCCGGGAACGCGGCCCGTGACGCTCGGCGGATCCGGCGCCACGGATCCGTGAAACAGGGGAAGTTGTAGACCTGATCAACCATCAACGTCAAGCACCGCAAGGGTAGTTGTGGCATGTGACCGAGGCCCGTACGGGTTCGACACCCTTTTTTCACATCTCCCTTGACCCTTCAAAGTAACCGGCAGTAACTTCCTCGGAGGCTACTGCCGCGTAACGAGAAAGCCCTTGCCCGCCGGGAGTGCGAGGAGGCGTGCGCGGCGGTCGCTGTCCGCGCCAGGACACCGCGTCAGCCGGCCCGACCCGCAGTGGATCCATGCCCATGGGAGCAGACATGGCCTCGTCCCCGGACGTCCCGTCCGACGGCAACACCCCCGAGAACCCGGGAAACGGTTCACCGTCCGAAGCACCACAGACCGACCGGGCCGCCGCCGGTGGTGAGAGACGAGGCCGGGTCCGTGCACGCCGGGCCGCGGTGATGGCGGTGCCCGCCACCCTCGTCGCCGCCGGTCTCGCCGTCCTCACCGCGCAGGGCGCCCTCGGTGTGCAGTTCGCGATCTCCGGCATGCCGTTCACGGTCACCGCGACCGACCTCACCGGCACCGGCTTCGAGCAGTTCGGCGGGCTCGACAACATGGCCGACGGCAGCCCGAACGCCGGGGACAGCGGCGGGCAGGAGCTGGTCGTCACGTCGGCGATCAAGAACGCCACGCTCACCAAGCTGTGCCAGAGCGTCGACCTCGGCGGCACCAACCTGCTGATCAGGGCGGGCGGCGGCGACACGCCGGTGTCCGCGAGCGACCTCACCACCGACTCGACCCAGCTGTCGGGCGACGCGGCGTTCAACAACATCGAGATCGGCAACGACGCGAGCACGCTGACCAAGGCGGGCGTGAAGGGCCCGATCGGGGTCTTCAGCCAGCAGGCCGACACCGTGCACATCGCCAACCTGCGGCAGACCAACTACGCGACGACAGCAGGTGTGTTCAAGCTGCCCGGCCTCAAACTCGGTTTCAGCAGCAAGGGTTGCTGATCGCCGTGCCGGACGTCCCACGTCAGGGCGCGAGGGCGGCCTTCCGCCGCTGGCGGGCCCGCCGGCCGTTCTGGGGCGGGCTGCTGCTCGCCCTGGGCGGCGGCTGGATCCTGCTCACCGAGAAGGCCTCGCTGAAGGTCGTGATGCACATCGGCATGCAGGGCCTGGCCGGCTATCTGCTGCCGACGCTGATGGCGCTGCTGGGCCTGCTGATCCTCTTCAACCCCTCGCAGCGGCTCTTCTACTCCATCACCGGCATGCTGGTCTCCCTGGGCACCTGGCTCACGTCCAACCTGGGAGGCTTCTTCCTCGGCCTCCTGCTCGGCGCCACGGGCTGCTGCCTCGCCTTCGGCTGGCTGCCCGACCAGGAGCCGCGCGTCAGCCGCCGCAGGCGGCGCAAGCAGCCGCGGTCCGCCGCCGCGGCGCACACGGGGGCGGAGGGAGTGGAGGGACCGGCCTGAGAACCGGCCCGAGGACCGGCCTCGGGCAGGGCCCGAGGTTCCGGGAGCCGGCCCCCGAGCGGCCGGCTCCCGGCCGGGAAGGGGCGCACCCTCCGCCGGTCCGAGAGTGCGCGTCCCTCTCCGGGAGGCGAGCGGCGCCGCTCAGTGGGCCGCCACGCCCGCCGCGGCACCCGCGCCGGGCGTCGTGGCCGTGCTCGCCGCCGCGCGGACGTCGCTCGACGTCAGCACCTCCGTCGGCTGCACCACCGGCGTGTCGGCGGCGGCGGTGGACGCCGCGCCCTCCTCCTTCATCGCCTGCGCCTCGCTCTTGAGGATGCGCATCGACTTGCCCAGCGCCCGCGCGGTGTCGGGGAGCTTGCGCGCGCCGAAGAGAACGATGAAGACGACCGCGACGATCAGCAGATGCCAGGGCTCGAGTCCGTTGCGGAGCATGTCCGCCCCTCCCTCTCATGAACAGTTGCCATATTGCGCAACTGTACAACCTGGATCAGAGACCGCGCAGGCGACGGGCCGGGGCCTCGGCGGCGGTGTCCCCCGCGGCCAGGCTGTCGACGAGGAGTCGTACGACCTCCACGACGGCGGCCTCACCCGCCGTGTCGACGAAGTACACCTGACGGCGGCCCTCGCGGCGGGAGCGGACGAGGCCGGCCAGCTTGAGCTTGGTCAGGTGCTGGCTGACGGCCGGCAGTGCGCCGCCGACCCGTTCGGCGAGCCCGGTGACATCGCTCTCGCCGTGGATCAGCGCCCACACGATGTGCAGCCGGGCGGGCGAGGCGAGCAGCCCGAAGGCGGCGGCCGCCTCGGCGAGCACCTCGGCGGAGGGGTCCTGACGGCCGGTGCCGGGCGCTGTCGTCACTGTCGCCTTCCTCTGTTTTCCGCTGGGTACGGGGACTCAGTCTAGGCGGGCGGGAACTTCCCGGCGGCGCCATGAGTTTCTACGGTGTTGTAGAAGTTGCCGCCGGTGTGCCGTGGGAGCGCCCGGCCTTTTGACACGAGGAGTACGCATGGCCCTGTGGGACCGCATCAAGGAGTCGGCGTCGACGATGCAGACCCAGCTGGTGGCGAAGAAGAACGACCTGAAGAGCGGTGCGTTCCGGGACGCGAGCATGGCGATGTGCGCGCTCGTGGCCGCCGCCGACGGGACCGTCGACCCGTCGGAGCGGCAGCGGGTGGCTCAGCTCATCGCGACCAACGAGGTGTTGCAGAACTTCCCGGCGGACGACCTGCGCCGCCGCTTCGAGGAGAACCTGAACAAGCTCACGACCGACTTCGCCTTCGGCAAGGTGAGCGTCCTCCAGGAGATCGCCAAGGCAAAGAAGAAGCCCGCCGAGGCGCGGGCCGTCATCCAGATCGGCATCGTGATCGGCGGTGCGGACGGCGACTTCGACAAGACCGAGCAGGCCGTGGTGCGCGAGGCCTGCTTCACGCTGGACCTGCCGCCGCACGAGTTCGACCTCTGAGCCCTGCCGACCGGGGCCACGTCGGCCGGACGCGGACGGGGGCACGCTCGACTCCGTCGGCCGTGCCCCGTCCTCGGCGTTCACCCAGGGGGCGTCGTCCGGATCGGGCCGGCCGCGTCGAGCAGTGCGGGCCGGCCGTCCCGAGCGGGGCGGAGGAGGGAGCCGACGGAGCGAGGCCGGGCGTGCGGGAGTTCGTGCCAGGGCCCGCGACGCCGGCATGAGCCGAACGGCACCCCGTCGCGGCGTCAGACCAGGCCCGCGGACTTCAGCCACGTCTGGGCGACGTCCAGCGGGTCCTTGTTCTGGGCCTGCACCTGGGTGTCCAGGTCCAGCAGGGTCGCGGTGTCGAGCTTGGCCGAGACCGCGTTCAGCGCGTCGGCGCCCTTCTGGGACAGCGCGCCCTTGTACACGAGCGGCTGGACGTTCTCGAAACCGAAGAGGTTCTTCGGGTCCTGGAGGACGACGAACTTCTCCTTGGTGATGGTCGGGTCCGTGGTGAAGATGTCGGCCGCCTGCACGGCGTCCTTCTGCAACGCGGCCTGGGTGAGCGGGCCGCCCGCGTCCAGCGCCCGGAAGGACTTGAAGTCGAGGCCGTAGACGGACTTCAGGCCCACGAGGCCCTGCTGACGGGTCTGGAACTCCGGCGAGGCGCCGAGGACCAGGTCCTTCGCGAGGTCCTTCAGGTCGGCGATGGTGGACTTCTCGGTCAGGCCGTACTTCTTCGCGGTGGCCGCGTTGAGCGTGACCGAGTCCTTGGACTGCGCCGCCGCCGGCTTCAGCAACGTCAGCTTGGAGTCCAGCTTGGCCTCGATGGCCGTGGTGGTGGCGTCGGCCGTCGTCGGCTTCGCCTTCGGGTCGAGATAGGCGAGCAGCGCGCCGTTGTACTCGGGCAGCACCTTGATGGAGCCGTTCTTGATCAGCCCGTAGGTGGTCTCGCGGCTGCCGATGTTCGGCTTGTACGTGACCTTGATGCCCTTGGCCTTGAGCGCCTCGCCGTAGATGTCGGCGATCAGGGTGCTCTCGGGGAAGTTGTTGGAGCCGACGACGACGGTGTCGCCGCTCGCCTTGCCGTCGTCCGTCAGGGGGTTGCCGCCCGAGGAGCCGCTCTTGGAGGAACAGCCCGCCAGCAGAGCCGTCGCCGCCACGAGGGCGACGGCCGCCGCTCCCCGGTTCCTTCGGATGGACCTGCTGATGCGCTGTGTGGAAGTCACCCACTGATCCAATCCAGCCGGTTCTCGGTCAGTCAAGCGCAATAGATCACCGATTGGCCTCGATCTGCGGTCAGTTGTGCACAGAGAGCGCTGTCTTCGTCATGGATTCGTGATGCGATCTGCGCCGATTGTTCTTTCGAGGAGACTGTAATCTCTGGGGCAGTTGAAATCCGGCCACGGCAGTGCACGGGGCCCGCTTCGGTGCCGGAGAGCACCCCAGAAGGAGGCCCGTGTGTCCACGGACGAGGTGGACGCGCCCGCCCGGCACGCCCCGGCGCGGGGCAGGATGCGCGACGCCGCCGACCGCTGGCCCTTCCGGCGCAAGCTCAACCTCCTGGTCGGCATCCCGCTGGCCGTGATCGCCGTCCTGCTCTCGTACGTCTTCACCGACCTGGTGCTGCAGTGGAACAGCTCCTCCTCGGCGGCCCGGCTGGTGCGCGACAGCGTCCAGGTGGCACAGCTCGTGGACCGTATCGAGGCCGAGCACCAGCAGGCCATCCTGCTCTCCGCGGACTACGAGTCCGGCTACACCCAGCCCTCGACGTCCGCCTACGGCGCGGCCCAGGACGCGGTCGACGCGCAGGTGGTGAAGGTCCGCGAGACCTTCGGCGACCGGCTGCCCGCCGACGAGGCGCAGGCGCTGCGCGAGGTCGAGGGCCTGTCCAGCCTGCGCGCCTCGATCGGGCAGTCGTTCATGGCCGCCGACACCATCGACCCGGCCTACTCCCGCGCCGCCCAGGGCGTCATCGACGGTCTCGGCCTGGACCGCAACGCGGACCTCGCCGACACCTTCACCGGCAACCTGCTGGACTCCCTGCTGCGCGCGGACGCCGCCCACGGGGCCTTCGAGACCAACGTGTTCGCGGCGTCGACGGGCGACACCAACGCGCTGATCGAGTTCACCAGCGCGGTCGGCGCCTACGACCTCTACAACCACCAGGCCGACCGGTTCGCCCGGTTCGCCACCGACGCCCAGGCCCAGCGGCTCGCCGGCATCGAGCACACCCCGGCGCAGCTCAACATCGCCCAGTCCTTCGCCGCGTTGCAGGTGGACGTCGGTCGGCTCCAGGCGAGCGGCAGGGACGAGATCCGGCAGGCGGTGCAGAACGCGCTGCTCGCCTACCCGGACTACCCCGAACAGGCCGCCGCCCGGTTGAAGATCACCACCTCGCTGATCGGTCAGATCGCCTCCGGCGCGGAGCACTCGGCCGGTTCCGCGCGGTGGCGCGCCGGACTGCTGCTGAGCGGGGCGCTGTTCGCGTTCGCGCTGTGGATCGCCTTCGCGGTGCTGGTGCGCCGCTCGGTGATCCGGCCCGTGCAGGCGCTGACCGGGGCCGCGCGGGAGGTCGCCGAGGTGGCCGGGCGCGAGCTGGCCCGGGTCGCCGACGACGACGCCGAGGACGACGGGCCGCCCCGGCTGCGGGACATGCCGGTCACCGCGCGCGACGAGATCGGTGAGCTGGCCGAGGCGTTCAACCGGGTACAGACCACCGCCGGCGCGCTGCTGGAGCGGCAGGTGCTCAGCCGCCGCAACACCGCGGAGATGTTCGGCAACGTGGGCCGGCGCGTCAGCAACCTGACGATACGTCAACTCGCGCTGATCGACGCCGTGGAGCGTGGTGAGACGGATCCGGCACTGCTGGAGCGGCTGTACTCCATCGACCACATCGCCGTACGACTGCGCCGCAACGCCGACAGCCTGATGCTGCTGGCCGGCATCCGCGAGGGCGGGCTGGACGGGGAGCCGACGGCGCTGTCCAACGTCGTCCGGGCCGCGCTCGGGCAGATCGAGGGCTATCAGCGGGTACGGCTGTACGCCGCGTCGGACGCCCTGGCCGAGCCGGACGTCATCGGCGACCTCACGCTGATGCTGGCCGAACTCCTGGAGAACGCCGTGTCGTTCTCGCCCGAGGGCAGCCCGGTGGAGGTGACCGTGCGCACCGGCGCGGAGGGCACACACGTCGTGATCACCGACCACGGCCTCGGCATGAGCACCGAGCGGCTGTCCGAGGAGAACGCCCGGCTGATCCGCCGCGAACGCCTGGACCTGGTGCCGACGAAGGTGCTCGGCCTGTTCGTGGTGGGCGCGCTGGCCCGCCGCTGGGAGATCGCGGTCGAGCTGACCCGGACGCCGGGTGGCGGTGTGACGGCCGAGGTGACCCTGCCGACCGCGCTGCTGCGGCCGGCGAGCCCGGTCGCCGGGACGGTCACGGTGCGGCCGACGCCCCCCGGGGCGGTTTCGGGTCCGGAGCGGTCCAAGAGCACGGTCCGGCCCGCCGAGTCCGCGCAGGAACGCTCCTCCGCCGGTTCCCGGGACGCCGCCGACGACACCGACCCGCTGCCCCGCCGACTCCCCCGCCGCGAGCCGGAGCAGGCCCCCGCCCCTTGCCGGCCCCTGCGCCGCCGGGTCCGCGGCGCCACGCTGCACACCACCGCGGGTGCCGCCCAGTCGCTCCCCCAGCCGGCCCGCTCCCGCGACGCCGAGGCCGAACGCGACGCACTGGAGGAGTTCGAGGCCGCCGTCGAACGCGCCCACCGCGACAGCGACACGGGCAACCACCGCCGCCCGGCCACCGAACGCGCCGCCGGCACCGGGACACCTACGGACACGGGGGCACGCACCGATCCCGGAGCACCCACCGACACCAGTGGGCCGACCGACGCGCAGGCACAGACCGACACCGGCACACTCACCGAATCAAGAGGGCCAGCCGACGCGGAGACACCGACCCGCACAGGGCCGCAAGCCCACGCCGGAACACCCACCCACACCAGCAAGCCGACCGACACCAAGACACACGCCGACACGCAGGCACAGACCCACCCGGCGTCGCAGACCGACACCGGCACGCTCACCGAATCAATCGCGCCGGCCAACGCCGAGCCACAGACCCACACAAGGCCGCACGCCGACACCGGAACACCCACCCACACCAGCAAGCCGACCGACACCAAGACACACGCCGACACGCAGGCACAGACCGATGCCGCCACGGCAGACGCCGCGAGTCGCGTGCACGCCGTCGACGCCCAGGCCGAGAGCCCGGAGCGCACCCTCGGCTCCCCTGCCGGGAGCCCGGCACAACCCCTCGGCTCCCCGGCCGAAGACTCCGCACATGCCCACGGCGGCGCCCCGGCCGAAGCCCCGGCGCACGCTCACGGCGCTCCCGCCGAGCCGCACACCCCGGCCGGGCGCACCGCCGACGGCACGCCCGCCCGCACACACCCCACCGAGCACCCCCACGGCGCCGCAGCCGAAGCCGCCCCGCGTCCCCGCCGCGCCCCGGCCGAGGACCCCGCGCGCGGTGCCGACGACGCCTCCGTCGGCGACGTCGTACCCGAAGTCCACGCCACCGCACCGCACGACCCGATCCACCTCCCCGAAGGAGCCGACAGTTGAGCACGTCGACAGGTGACACCCCGGCGGGCGGCGCTGCGCCGGCCGATCTCCAGGCGGCCGCGGCCGACTTCACCTGGCTGCTGAACCGCTTCGCCGCCGAGACCGCCG
Organism: Streptomyces sp. MUSC 14; assembly: GCF_001866675.1. NCBI lineage: Bacteria > Bacillati > Actinomycetota > Actinomycetes > Kitasatosporales > Streptomycetaceae > Streptomyces > Streptomyces sp. MUSC 14. The sequence continues at coordinate 35,186 of NZ_MLYN01000028.1, read as the reverse complement.
GGGTCGTGGACGCGATCGCCGTGTCCTCCGACGGTCTGCTGATCGCGGTGTCCGAGCTGCGCGAGCCCGCCGACTCCGAGCGGCTCGCGGCGATCGTGTCGGGCATCACCAGCCTGGCCGCGGGCGCCTCCGGTAACTACGGTCTGGGCGGTCTGAACAAGGTCATCATCGATCTGGAGGGCGGCCATGTGATCGTCTCCGCGATCGGTTCCGGCGCCGTGCTCGGTGTCGTCACCGACAAGGAGGCGAAGCTCGGCAACATCGCCTACGAGATGACCCTGTTCGCCAACCGCGCCGGTGCCGCGCTCAGCCCGCAGCTGGTGCTGGAGCTCAAGAACAGCGTCGCCGCCGCGTCCGCCCGCTGAGCGTCCGCGCACGGAGAGAGAGCAGATGGTCATGGCGGACGGCGCGGCGGGCCCGGACCCGGTCGGCCCCGCCCCGGCCGTACGGCCGTTCCTGGTGACCGCAGGCCGGGTCGCGGACGACGGCTCCGGCCGGGCGCTGCCCCTGGAGACCCAGGTGGTGGCCACCGCCGAGGGCCTGGCGGCGCTCGCCGGGCTCTCCTTCGAGCAGTACGACATCGTCGACGCCTGCCGGCTGCCGCAGTCCCTCGCGGAACTCGCGGCCCGGCTGCGCCTGCACCTCAACGTGGTCCGGGTGCTGGCCGAAGACCTGCGCGAGGCGGGGCGGTTGGCGGTGTACGTGCCGGACACCGGCGCCACCCGCGACGCGTCCGTCCTGCGCAGGCTCATCGACGGTCTCAGGGCCGTCCCCGACTCCCGAGGGGTACCGAGTGACACCGACTGAACCGCTCGTGCGCGGCTCGGCCGCACCCGCTGCCGTACGACCGCCGCTGCCGGTGAAGATGGTGGTCGCGGGCGGCTTCGGCGTGGGCAAGACCACCGCGGTCGGCTCGATCTCGGAGATCGAGCCGCTCACCACCGAGGCGTCGATCACCGAGGTCGCGGCGGGCGTGGACGATCTCACGCACACCCCGCGCAAGACCACGACGACGGTGGCGATGGACTTCGGGTGTCTGACCATCGACCCGACCCTGAAGCTGTATCTGTTCGGCACGCCCGGGCAGGAGCGGTTCGGGTTCATGTGGGACGACATCGTCGAGGGTGCGGTCGGCGGGCTCGTCATCGTCGACACCCGCCGCCTGGACGACTGCTACGCGGCCGTCGACTACTTCGAGCACCGGGACATCCCGTTCGCCGTCGCCGTCAACGCCTTCGACGGCAGGGTGGAGCACACCCTGGACGAGGTCCGCTGGGCGCTGGACGTCTCCGACGGGGTGCCGGTGGTGGTGTTCGACGCCCGGGACCGGGGCTCGGTGCGGGACGCGCTGCTCGTCGTGCTCGAACTGGCGCTGGCCCGCACCGAGTTGTAGCCGGGTCAGCCGCTGCGCCGCACCCCCGGCGAGACCGTGATCCGGGACAGCGCCCAGAACACCAGCAGGGTGACGAGGGCGAGGGCGGCGACCAGGGAGGCGCCGCCGACGACCTTCTCGTAGTTCCTCTGGTAGAGGCCGTCGATGATGTAGCGGCCGAGGCCGCCGAGACTGACGTAGGCCGCGATGGTGGCGGTGGAGACGATCTGGATGGCCGCCGTGCGCAGGCCGCTCAGGATGAGCGGGAGCGCGACCGGCACCTCCACCTGGAACAGCACCCGTGCCTCGGGCATGCCCATGCCCCGGGCCGCGTCCACCGGCGAGGGGTCGACGGAGCGGATCGCCTCGTAGGTGGTGACCAGGATCGGCGGTACGGCGAGCACGACCAGCGGGATCATCACCGGCAGCAGGCCGAAGCCGATCCAGATGAACATCAGGACGAGGAGACCGAAGCTGGGCAGCGCCCGGCCGGCCGTGGCGAGCAGCGCGAGGGCGTTGCCGCCGCGGCCGTAGTGGCCGGTGACCAGTCCGATGGGCAGGCCGATCAGGGCGGCGTACAGCAGTGCTTCCAGCGAGTACGTGATGTGCTCGGTGAGCCGGGTGGGGATGCCGTCGTAGCCGTGCCAGTGCGTGCTGTCGCTGAAGAAGGCGTGCGCGAAGTTCAGGACGTTCACCGGGCGGCACCCTTCGTCGGCATCCAGGGGGTGAGCAGCCGGCGGACGAGGACGAGCGCCGCGTCGGCGAGGATGCCCAGCACGGCGGTGGTCAGTACGGAGTTCACGGCCAGGGCGGGGCGGTGGTACGTGGTGGCGGCGTAGAGCATGTTGCCGAGGGCGCCCTGGTTGCCGATGAGCATGCCGACGCTGACCAGGGAGAGGCTGGAGACGGTCGCCACCCGCAGGCCCGCGATGATCGCCGGTACGGCGATGGGCAGTTGGACCTGGAGGTAGCGGCGCACCGGTCCGAAGCCCATGGCCTGCGCGGCGGCGAGGGTCTCGGGCGGCACCGAGCGGACGCCGTCGACGATCGCCGGGACCAGCACCACCAGGCTGTAGATCGCGAGCGGGATCATCACGGTGGTCTCGCTCTGTCCGAAGTAGTCGATGAGGACGACGAAGAAGGCCAGCGAGGGGATGGAGTAGAGCACGGTGGTGACGCCGAGAACGGGCGGGTAGACCCAGCGGAAGCGGACGCACAGCTGGGCCACCGGCAGCGCGAGGACCAGCCCGGCCAGCACCGGCAGCAGCCCTTCGCGCAGGTGCAGGGCGACGAGGCCGAGGTAGCTGTACTCCAGGTCGCTCGGCAGGTCGAAGAAGCCGTTCACCGCACGGCCTCGGCGTCCGCGGCGCCGGCCGCCCGGCTGTGGGCGGCGCGGATGGCCTCGCCGATGACCTGCTGCGAGACGACGCCGACGGCGCGCCCCGCGCCGTCCACCGCGACGGCCCGGCCGGTGGGCGAGAGCACGGCGCCGTCGAGCGCGGCGCGCAGCGAGTCGGCGCCGGGTACGAACGGGCGTCCGTGGTCGAGGAGTTGACCCGTCTCGACGGCTCCGGCGGTGAGCCGGTCCGGCTCGCTCCAGCCGAGCGGCCTGCCGTCCGCGTCGGTGACGAGGAGATAGGGAGCGGCGGAATGCGCGGCGATCGTCTTGGCGTCGGCGTCGACGGCCACGATCGGCTCGGTCTCCAACGCCAGGTCCGCGGAGGGGAAGAAGGAGAGCCGGCGGATACCGCGGTCGGCGCCGAGGAAGTCCTCCACGAAGGCGTCGGCGGGCGCGCTGAGCAGTTCGGCGGGCGGGGCGAACTGGGCGAGCCGGCCGCCGGTGCGCAGTACGGCGACCATCGTGCCCAGCTTGATCGCCTCGTCGATGTCGTGCGTGACGAAGACGATGGTCTTGCCCAACTCGTCCTGGATGCGCAGCAGTTCGTCCTGGAGCCCCTTGCGCACCACGGGGTCGACGGCGGAGAACGGCTCGTCCATCAGCAGTACCGGCGGATCCGCGGCGAGCGCCCGGGCCACGCCGACGCGCTGCTGCTGGCCGCCGGAGAGCTGGTACGGGTACCGCTTGGCGAGCGTGGCGTCGAGCCCGACCCGCTCCATCAGCTCGGCGGCGCGGGCCCGTGCCTCCTTCTTGGGGGTGCCGAGCAGCCGGGGCACGGTGGCGATGTTGTCGAGGATGGTGCGGTGCTGGAAGAGCCCGGCGTGCTGGATGACGTAACCCATGGAGCGGCGCAGGGTGTTGACCGGCTGCTGCCGGATGTCCGTGCCGTCGAGGAGGATGCTGCCCTCGGTGGGCTCCACCATGCGGTTGATCATCCGCAGCGTCGTCGTCTTGCCGCAGCCCGAGGGCCCGACGAGGACGGTGATCGCGCGGTCCGGTATCTCCAGCGACAGCCGGTCGACCGCGACCGTGCCGTCCGGATACCGCTTCGTGACTGAATCTATCCGTATCAAAACGCCGAATACCCTTCGGGTTTGGCAGCTTCCGCCCGTTTTCGGCCAAGGTCGTCGGTGCGCAGGCCGTTGCGGGGAGAGTCTAGACCGCGAGTGTTTCGGCACTTTGGCGGGCGCGTGGCCGGTCAGGCCAGGGGCAGCCCCGGGGTACGGAGCACGCTCCGGCCGGCGTCGACCGCGAACACCTCGCAGCCCGGGCGGGCGGCGGCCCAGGCCGGCCCCTCGGCGCCGAGCGCGAAGGCGGCCGTGGCGGTCGCGTCCGCCTCGGTCAGGGTCGGGGCCAGCACGGTGAGGCTGAGCAGTCCGGTCACGGGGCGCCCGGTGCGGCCGTCGAGGATGTGGTCGCCGCGCTCGTACCGCCCGGAGGTCGCCACCGCCGCGTCGGTGACCGCCAGCACGGCGCACACCTGGTCGGCCCGTTCCGGATGCCGTATCCCGACCCGCCACGGCCCGCCCGCGGCGACCACGTCGCCGCCGGCGTTGAGACAGAACCGGCGCGCCCCGGCCGCCGCCAGCAGACCGGCCGCCCGCTGCACCGACCAGCCCTTGACCACCGCGCAGGGGTCGAACTCCCGCCCGGGCAGCCGTACGTCGAAGGCGCCGCCGGTCGCGGCCCGGTACTCCTCGCACAGGCCGAGCACCTCCACGAGGTCCGCGCTCAGCGCGCCGTGCGCCACTTCGCCCCGCCCGTACCGGGACACCTCGCTCTGTGACAGGAACGGGCTGAACCGGGCGTCCACCTCGCGCAGCCACGCGAAGACGGCGTCGGCGGCCGCGCCGAAGCCATCCCTGCCGCCCTCATCGTCCGCGTCGCGCTCGTCGTCGATCCGCAGGGACACCGGGAAGCCCATGACGTGTTCGACACGCCGCACGTCAGGAGGCCTTGGCGTCGAGGGCGGCCTGGAGGGACTCCTTGTACCCCTGGCTCGTGATCGTGGCCCCGGACACCGAGTCGATGTGGGCGCTCTGTGCCTTCAGGGTCTCCGTGACCAGCTCCGGTACGGCCCACCTGGTCTGCGGATGGTGCGGCGCCTGGAGCATCCGTACGGCGGCGATCCGGTCGCCGCGGAAGGTCACCTCCACCTGGAAGACGCCCTTCACGGTGTCCACCGCGGTGCCGGGGACGACTCTCAACGACGAGGGGGACGAAGCCGATGAAGGGGATGAAGGGGACGACGGCACGGTGGCCGGTGTCGACGCGGGCCGGGCGATGTCGGCGGTCCCGGTCGACGGCTGGTAGCGCCAGACCGGGACCAGCCCCGCGACGGTCAGGAGGAGGACGGGAACGGCTCGCTTCACGGTGGGACGCCTCTCTCAGCCCGCGAGACTGAAACGCTCGAAGTGGATCTGCTTCCTGGGCACGCCCAGGTCCCCGAGGCTGCGCAGCACGGCGGTCATCATGCCGGGCGGCCCGCACAGGAAGACGTCGCGGTCGGCGATGTCCGGTACCAGCCGGGCCAGTTCGCGCGGGGCGAGCAGATCGGGGGCGACGGGGCCGGTCACCAGGTGCAGTTCGGCGCCCTTGGCGAGGGCGAGGTCACGCAGTTCGTCGTGGAGGACGGCGTCCCGGCCGGCGGCCACCCGGTAGATCACGACGGCGTGGCCGTCCAGCTCCTCCAGCAGTGCCCGGATGGGGGTGACGCCGACGCCGCCGGCGATCAGCACGGACTCCGGGCGGGTGCGGTGCAGCGTGGTGAAGGCGCCGTACGGGCCCTCGGCGAAGACTCGGGTGCCGGGCTTCAGATGGCGCAGGGCGGCGCTGCCGGCACCTGACGCCTTGGCTGTCAGGCGCAGGGTGCGGCCGTCGGGGGCGGCCGACAGGGAGAATGGGTTGGCCTGCCACCAGCGGTCCCTGGTGAGGAAGCGCCACAGGAAGAACTGGCCGGCGCGGGCGGGCAGCCGGTCCAGGCCGCGGCCGGTGACGTAGACGGAGACCACGTCGTCGGACTCGGGGACGACCGCCTCGACGCGCAGCCGGTGCCGCAGGTTGCGCCACAGCGGGAGCACCATCCGGCCCGCGACCACCGCTCCGAGGGCGCCGCCCCACAGCGTGTACCAGTACGTCCGCGCGACGGGCGAGGAGGTGAACGTCGTACCGGCCGCGACCTGGTGGGTGAAGGCGAGGACCACCGCGACGTAGGTGTAGAGGTGGATGAAGTGCCAGGTCTCGTAGGCGAGCCGGCGCCGGGCCCAGCGGGCGGAGACCGCGCCGACCACGATGATCAGCGAGAGCGCGACGATCGCGCGCAGCACGCCCTCGGTGGTCTCGGCGAGGTTGACGAGCTGGTTCACCGGGTCCGTCGAGGACGCCTGGGCGTAGCCGAAGGTGATGAACACGACGTGCGTGAGCAGGGTCCACAGCACGCCGAAGCCGGTCCGGCGGTGCCAGGAGGTCAGCCGGTCCATGCCGATCCTGCGGTCCAGCCAGGGCAGCCGGGCCACCAGCAGCAGCTGGAAGGCCATGAGGAGGGCGCCGTACAGGCCGCAGAGGCGGCCGAGCACGACCAGCGCGTTCGAGGCGAAGCCGGCCTGGACGAAGAACCAGGCGACCGCGGCCGCGTTGGCGGCCAGCAGCGCGTACAGCCCGGTCCGGGCCACGGCGCGGGGACGGATCGCCGTGGGCGGCGCGGGACGGGTCTGGAGGGTCGTCACGGACGGCAGCTCCTTGATCGGGTCCTGGGTGACGAGCTTCGCCCGCGGATGCTGTCGTTCTCCTGCCGGACGGCTTTCAACCGAGTATCGACGTGCCCGCCGGGGTGGGCACCTCCGGCAGGGCTGTACGGGTGGCGCACCTCTGTGACCTGCACCTCCGCAGGCCGCGGGCGGGCAGGGGTCCCTACGACGCGTCGGTGTGTCTGGTGTACGGCCGCGCGGCCAGCGCGGCGACGTCGTCCTCCGCGTGCCGCGCGTCCAGCCGTTCGAGGATCGTGTCCAGTACGTCCTCCAGCCCGTCCCCCGTGGGGAAGCGGACGGCGGAGAGCCGCGCCAGCGACTCGTCGATGTCCTCGCCCCGCCGCTCCACCAGCCCGTCGGTGAACAGCACCAGGGTCTGCCCCGGCGCCAGTGGATGCGTGGCCGACTCGTACCCGCCGAGCCCCGTGCCCAGCGGCGGCCCCACGGGCACCGTCAGCAGCCGGGCCGAGCCGTCGGGTTCGATGAGCACCGGCGGCAGATGCCCGGCGCTGGCCAGCGTGACCTGGCCCCGGCCGGGGTCGACGCCGGCCAGCAGACAGGTCGCGGGCCGGCGTTCGGCCTCCCGGGAGGAGAGCTCGTCTATCTGCCGCAGCACCCGGTGCGGTGGCAGGTCGGCGGAGGCGATGTAGCGCAGCGAGGAGCGGTAGGCGTTCATGTCGACGGCGGCCTCCAGGCCGTGTCCCATGACATCGCCGACGACCAGCAGGGTCCGCCCGAAATGCAGCCGCACGGTCTCGCACCAGTCGCCGCCGACGACCGCGTGCCGGCCGGCCGGGAGGTAGCGGATGGCGACGTCGAGGTTGGGGTGCGGGCGGCCGGGCTCTTCCAGCAGGGCGCGTTGCAGGTCGCCGGCGGTGCGGTTGACGTGTTCGTAGGCGCGGGCATGGCGGATGTGGGAGGCGGCGCGCTCGGCGAGCACGCTCAGCAACTCGGCCTCCAGGGGGCGCAGCGGCTCCCCGGAGCGGGCCCACACCAGGACGCCGTACACATCGTCCCCGCTGGTCAGCGTCAGGCACAGGGCGGCCCTGGTGCTGGGCGCGCCGGCGTATTCCAGCCAGGGCTCGGCCGTCGTGTCGAGCGCCGGTGCGCCTGCTTCCCGGGCCACCGCGGTGGCCCAGCGTACGTCGGGCAGCACATCGGCGTCCCCGTTGATCTCCTCGTATCCGGAGATCGTCTTCCCGGTCCGGCGCAGCACGGCGGCGGTCCCGCCGGCCAGCCGTACGGCGGCTTCGGTCAGCTCGGCGCAGGTGGTGGACTCGACGAGGGTGCTGCCGATGCCGGCCAGGGCGTCGCTGAGGAGGGTGAGCCGCGCGCGTGCCGTGGCGACGTCGGCGGCCGGCACGGCCTGTGCGCCGGCCGCGGTGCGCAGGGACACGGGCGGCTCCTGGTCGCCGACGTCGGCGTCGGCGCGACGGTGGCCGCTGTCGGCAGGCCACGGCCTGCGACGGGACTGGATCCAGCGCGCCACACCCAACACCCTCACAGAATCTCAAACCGGGACGAACAGGGCATCGGTCTCATGCGTCACATCCGCACCACTGGCCCCACCAGTCCCCGGCTGCCCCGTGCGGGACTCCATTCTCGCTCCCGCCCCGTGTCCGGTGGTGCTCATTTTCGACTGCCCGAAGCGTTTCGGGCACGCCTTTTGCAAGATTCGGCGCGTCCGGTCAGGGAGACCTTCTCAGCCGCCGACGAGCGCGACGAGCTTGATGAAGACCAGATCGAGGTCGGCGGTGAGATCCACGACCTCGTCGAGGTCCTCGACCTGGCGGTCCCCGGCCAGTACGAAGAAGCCGTTGGACAGGAAGGCGCGCTCAGCGATCTCGGCCTGGCCCTCCCAGTCGATCCCGCGGGGTTCACGGAGCCGGTGGCCGTTCACCTCCGCCTCGGCGTCCTCGGGGCGGACGAGGCCGTTGAAGTGGCTGCCCGGGCGAGCGTTGTACCGGGCGACCTCCTCGCGGACCCGGTGTCTGATCAGGTCCCGTACGGTCATCCGTGCGGGCAGTCCGGCGACCTGCCACTCGCTGACGGGCCTGCCCGTCGCGGTCTCGTCCCGGAATGTCACGGTGGCCATCAGACACCTCGCCCGATCTGCGCAAGGACGGACTTGTCGGTGATCTTGCCGTCTGCGGCGAGCAGGAACGCCTTGCTGAGGATCAGCGAGAGCCGGTCGTCCTCGAACGGCAGGAAGACCCTGCCGTCACCCCCCGGGCGCCGTGCCGCGACGATGCACAGGTAGCTGTCGTCCGGTTCCATCAGGATGTTGGCCGAGCCCAAGTGAATCCTGTAGGTGCGCAGATCGCCGCGGACGGTCAGGAAGCGGCCGTCGAGCGTGCACCGTTCGGCGATCTTCAGGCGAGGCAGGATCCGCTCCAGGGCGTCGCGGCGCGCCTTCGCGCTCTCGGTCAGCTCGGCGAAGGAGGCCCGCTCCCAGTAGGTGCGGTGGGGGCCGCCGTCGGTCCACTCGGGGTCGGCGCCGATCGAACTCACGCCGACGAAGAGGTCCACGTCGCGCATCGCCTCGCTGAACACCAGTGGCGGCACGTCGGCGAGCGGTGCCTCCCGCCAGGCGTCCTGCACCCGGCGGTCGAAGCGCACCTGATCGGTCGAGGCCAGTTCGTCGCCGCCGGCCCGGTCGGCCCAGGTGTGGAAGAAGCGGACCCGCCACTCCCCGGCCGCCAGGGTGCGCTCGGCCTCGCCGCCGTCCCCGTCGTCCCAGGGGCCGAGCAGGTCGCTCTTCCATCCGCGGGCCCTGAACAGGGCGAACATCGTGCGGTAGTGGACGAGGTGCGCGGCGAAGCGGTGGGAGTGGACGCGGGTCCGCTCCTCGGCGGGGGTGAGGAGGTAGATCTCGCGGAACGCCTGCTTGAACGGCTGCCGGAGCCGTCGTTCGAGGAGCAGGTCCCGCCAGGCCCGCACGGCGTCCGGCGCGGAGCGGATGGGGTGCCACAGCCGTACGGAGGCGTCGTCGGGCGCGTCGGGAAGGTCGTCGTCCGTCTCGGGCAGTACGGCCCGCCACTCGCCGGGGGCGACCTCGATCTCCCAGATCAGCCGGCGTACGAGGGTCCGGGCGAGGGGGTGCCCGGCCAGCTCGGCGCGCCACCAGCCGTAGGGATGGACGGCGTCGACGGTGAAGCCGCCCTCCAGCGCGCGTACGAGGGTGACGAGTTGGGCGTTCACCCGCTTCACCAGGTCGCGCAGCTCCCTGACCTGGGCGACGTGGTCACGGCGGACCGGCGCCGGGACACTGCGCAGCGGGCGGCCGTCCTTCTCCCAGGTCAGTGTGGCGGTGTCGGTGACCGTGACGACGGCCCGGTAGTCCCCGACCGGCCGGCTCAGGAGACCGCCCACGACGGAGCCGCTGACGGGCGCGGTCTCGAAGTCCAGTCTCGGCAGTCGCAGCGCCACCTCGGTGCGCTCGGCCAGGGCCGCGTCGGCCTTCTTGAGCATCTTGTCGAGTTGCTTGGGCACCCCGGCGTGCCGGACGGTCCGGCGCACGGTACGGATCGCGGAGACCAGTTCGGGGGTCGGGAAGTCCTGCGCGGCGCGGACCACCTCGTACAGCAGAGCCTGCGAAGGCAGTGTCTTCGCCCTCGTCGGCGCGAGGGCGATGCCGGGCAGCAGTCGCTCGGACAGTTCCGGCAGCCAGGGTTCGTCGCGCACCAACGCCACCCGCAGGGCCTGTCCGAGCGTGGTGATCTCCCGGTCCGTGAACGCCTTGTCCGCCCGGTAGGGGATCTCGCCCGCCCGGATCGCGTCGGTGCGGTCGGCCGCCGCTTCCAGGGCGCGGCGGGCGAACGCCACGTAACCGGGGTTGTCGGCCGACCTGCGCCAGGCGTGCGCGAGCGGCGAGACGAACCTGTGGTCCCGGTCGGTCTCGGACAGCTGCGCCTGTTCGGCCGGGGCAAGGCCGGCGATCACGGCGATCTCGTCCGCGACGATGGGGCCCACATCACGGGAGAGGCGCTGCACGGCCGCGCGCCGTGTCGCGTCGTCGGCGAACCCCGCGATCGCGAGCAGCGCGTACGGCTGGCGCACGCTGTCCTTCTCCAGCCACGACCTGACCAGGGTGCGGACCGGTCCGGACACGTCGGGCAGCTGCCCCGTGCAGTGCTCCAGCGCGTCCAGGCCACGGGTGAGGTCCACCCAGCCGTGCTCCTCGTACCATTCGACGAGCACCTCGAACATCCGGCGGCACGCGTCAGGCGTATAGCGCGGCCGGCGCCCCTCGCTCGCGCGCTCGACCGCGAAACGGACCATCGCCGTCGTGCGCGGGGCCGAGGTGTCCACCTGGTGGGCCGCCACGAGCAGGCTGCCCAGCTCCTCGTCGGAGACCTGCGAGAGATCCGGGTGCCTGTCCTGCTCCTCAAGTGCGAAGTCCGGGTGCGTCAGCGCGCGCATCAGCCGGGCTGCGAGGTCCAGGTCGTTCCTGCGGGATTCGGTCACCAAGGCGTCGTCGAGCATGGCGAGATGATGACAGAGGGGACTGACAACGCGGTCAACCTGAGGAATCCCCACGGCTGTTCACGTGAAGAGCATGACGAGCGCCGTCCGGTGGCAGAGATGCCGCCGTACCGGCTCACAGACCGTGTTCGTCCATCAGGCGCATCAGGTTCCGCTTGCGTCTCTGGGCGGTGCGCAGGGCCGCGACGTACACGGCGAACTCCTCGTCCGTGCCCAGGCGGTGGTGACAGTCGCGGATGTTCAGCAGCAGGGCGACGAGTTGCGCGTAGACCGCGTTGCCGGTCTGCTTGGTCAGTGGCTCGGCCAGGCGCAGGTAGACCCCGAGCGCGTCGGCCGGACGGCCGGCGCGTGCCTGGTCGGCAAGGGTGCCCCACTGCCGGTCGTGGGCGCCGGTCCGGGTGGCGGCCTGCCAGGCGGCGTCGGCGTCCTTGTCGTCGAGCAGGGCGTCGATCAGCACCGGGCCGCCGTACCGGCTCTCGTGCCGCCCCGCGTCGGCGCGCAGCAGGTCCAGCGCCCCGTCGCGCTCCGCCGGCCAGCGGCCGGCGGCCCGCGCGGCGGCCCTCAGCTGCTGGTACGCGAGCAGGGAGCGGCGGGCGCCGAAGTGGTCGCGGCGCAGGGTGACGGCATCCGGCAGGCGGTCCGCCCGGGTGTAGCGGTCGCAGAGGTAGTCGACGAGGGCGGTGTCGACGGCGGCAAGGTCCCGGGCTTCCCGGATGCCGCGTTCCGCCCAGCGCAGGGCCTCGTCGCAGCGCTGGGCGGTGTCCAGCTCGCGGGCGACGACCAGGTGCGTGTGGCCGTTCGGCGCGAGGTCGGCCGCGTGTACGGCGATCACCGTGTCGACGTCGCCTCCGGCCCTGGCCAGACGCTCCATCAGGCATCTCTCCGCCCAGCCCCGCCGGTTGTCCCGCCACGCCTCGACGGCCGTCGTGCGCAGGACGGCCATTCCCGCTTCGCCGAGGACATCCTCGTAATCGAGCGGATCGATGTCGCTCAGGCCGTCGTCCAGGTCGCCGAGCGCATGGCCGGCCAGCCAGCGCGCGAGCTCCTCGGGGTCGGGGCGTGCCGCACGGCACGCTTCGAGGTGGGCGTCGGCGAGGTCCGCACCGACCTGCCCGAGCCGTCCGTCCGCGTCGTCGACGCTCTCCACCGCCTCGGCCAGCAGCCGCATCGCCTCCCGTGCCAGAGTGATCGCGTCGGCGGCCCGGCCGGAGCCGGTCAGCGCGCGGATCGCGGAGACCACCTGCCCCGCCTGGTCGGCGTAGGCGCGGGCATCGGCGTACTCGACGTACTCGTACTGCGCGAAGGGGGTGACGTCGAGCAGATCGCGGATACGGGTCCGGACCGCGGCGAGGTCCCCGCGCGCGCCCGCCGCCCGCAGTTCCAGGCGCCGCCGCAACTGCCGGTCCTCCTCGATCTGTTCCCGCAGCACGGCGAGCAACTCGTCCTTGGTCAGGGCGGACAGCCATCCGTCGAGGTCCTGCGCGCGCTCCCGGGCCGCCTTCCGCTGCCGCGGCAGGCTCTCCCGCTGAGCGAGCATCCGCAGACCGAGGGCGACGAGGTGCTTGCAGAAGTTGCCCTCCAGGCCGAACGGACAGTCGCACGCGCCGACCGGCCCGCCCGGCCCGTCCAGGGTCAGCTCCACCTCGTACCGCTCGGTACCGTGCACCGTCGCGGTGACCCAGCCGTCACCGACCTCGACCCCGGACACCGCGTCGAGGTACCCGAGGCCGCGTTCGAAGGAACGGGCACCGGCCAGCTTCTTGAGGTTCGCCTCGGTCAGACCTCGCATGGTTCTCCCCGCCCGCCTGCGGTAGTGCGGTTGACGCCGGGCGGGACGCAACTCCGTCCCGCTCCCCGTGGTCAGCCCTCGTCAGGGATCAGCCGCATCGAGATCGAGTTGATGCAGTACCGCTGGTCCGTCGGCGTGGGATACCCCTCGCCCTCGAAGACGTGCCCCAGATGCGATCCGCACCGCGCGCACCGCACCTCGGTCCGCACCATCCCGTGGGAACGATCGGACACCAGCTCCACCGCGTCCGAGTCGCGTGCGTCGTAGAAGCTCGGCCAACCGCAGTGCGACTCGAACTTCGTGTCCGAGGTGAACAGTTCGGCACCGCAGGCCCGGCAGGAGTAGACGCCCCGGGTCTTGGTGTCCGTGTACTCACCGGTGAACGCCGGCTCGGTGGCGGCCTGGCGCAGCACGGCGTACTCGGCCGGAGTCAGCTCCGCCTTCCACTGCTCGTCCGGCTTCTCGACGTCGTACGACATGAGCCTCAGCCCCTTCACTGCTGCGACAGGCGGTCCAGGATCAGCGGGCCCAGGTCGGTCACGTCGCCCGCGCCCATGGTGAGAACGAGATCACCGGGCTTCGCCATTCCCGCGATCACGGCGGGGCTCTCCGCCTTGTCGTGCACGGTGGTGACGTCGGCGCCGGCGGCACGCGCGGCGTCGATGATCAGCTCGCTGGTCACGCCCGGGATCGGGTCCTCGCGGGCCGGGTAGATGTCGAGGACGACCGACGCGTCCGCGAGGGCCAGGGCGTCGCCCATCTCCTTGCCCAGCTCCTGGGTGCGGGAGAACAGGTGCGGCTGGAAGACGACGAGGATCCGGGAGTCGCCGGCGGCGGCGCGCATGGCCTCCAGATCGGCGGTCATCTCGGTCGGGTGGTGGGCGTAGGAGTCGATCACCTGGACGCCGGCCGCCTCGCCCTTGAGCTGGAGGCGCCGCTTGACCCCGGTGTAGGCGGCGAGCGCGGGCGCCAGCTCCGCGGCGGGGATGCCGAGGGCGGCACCGGCGGCGAGCGCGGCGACGGCGTTGAGGGCGTAGTGCCGGCCGGGCACGGAGACGGCGAAGGTCAGCTCCTGGCCGTCGAGCACCGCGGTGACCCGGCTCTTCAGCCCCTGCGGGACGATCGACAGCACGCGTACGTCGGCGTCCTCGGCCTCGCCGTACGTCACGGTCCGCACCGAGCCGGCCAGCCGCCGGGTCAGCTCGCGCGCCCCCGCGTGGTCGGCGGAGATCACCAGCGTGCCGCCGGGCACGATCTTCCCGGCGAAGGTCTCGAAGGACTCGTGGATCTCGTCGATCGAGGCGTAGTTGGCGTGGTGGTCCAGCTCGACGTTGAGGACGATGGCGACCTCGGGGGCGTACGTGTGGAAGCTGCGGTCCGACTCGTCGGCCTCGGCGACGAAGATGTCGCCCGTGCCGTGCAGCGCGTTGGAGCCGGGCGCGTCCAGGTCGCCGCCGATGGCGTACGACGGCTTCAGACCCAGCTCGGTGAGCGAGACGGCCAGCATCGAGGTCGTCGTGGTCTTGCCGTGCGTCCCCGCCACGGCGATCGGGCGCAGCCCCTGCATCAGCGCGGCGAGCGCGTCGGAGCGGTGCACCACCGGGATGCCCAGCTCGGCGGCACGGGCCAGCTCGGGGTTGTCCTGCCGGATCGCCGAGGACACGACGACACAGCTCGCGTCGTCGGCGAGGTGTGCGGCCGCGTGCCCGATGTGCACGGTGGCGCCGGCCGCCCGCAGCGCCTCGACGGTCGCCGACTCCTTGGCGTCACTGCCGGCCACGGCGGCCCCGCGCTGGGCGAGGATCTTCGCGATACCCGACATCCCGGCGCCGCCGATGCCGATGAAGTGCGGTCGGTCCATGGCGGCAGGAAGGCCGGGTGCCATGTGGTTCTCCCCAGAGGACGGTACGTACTAGAGCGGGCCTAGCCTATGCGCTCGCGCACGGCCCGCCTCGCAAGGGGCGCGGGGCAGCCGGCCCGGCTCACGCCTTGCTGTGCGAGAACAACTTCAGCACCGGCACCCCCACCTTGTGCCGCGCCCGCGACGCCCAGTCCCGGTGGAAGAACTCCTCCACATAGTGCGGATCGGTCAGCACGATCACCTCGTCCGCCGACGCCTCCGCCACGAGAGCCTTCAGCGCCTCCAGCGGATGGTCCTCGACCAACCGTCCCTCCGCCGTGCTCCCCGCCGCACGCAGTGCCTGCACCGAGACGTCGAGGGCCTGCTGTCCGACCCCCTGCGCCGCCGCCCCCTCCGGCGTGTCCCGCTCCCGCACCGCCTCGTCGAGTTCACCGAGCGCGATGTCGTCGATGGCCCGCAGCAGGCGGTCCGCCTGGTCGCCGCGCGGCTGGAGGAGTACGTGGAAGGCGACCGGCTCGTCCCCGTGCAGGGTGGTGACGAACTCCACGTCGGCGGACGTCAAGGCCTTCTCGATCATCAGAACGCTTGTGAACACCGAACGCCTCTTCTCGTCCGTGGCCCCGGCAGGGCCGCTGCGGAAACCATCCTGCCCCGTGCTCCCACGGGTCCTGCCGGTCTAAGTCTGCCCTCCGGAAGCTAAACGGAACGACAGATTCCGCTGATTTCAGGACCGACGGTAGCGACCGAACAGGAATCCGGCCTCCTCAAGAAGGGAGACGAGGGTGAAGCGGCGCGGCACGGCGACCGGCGGGCCCCCGGCGATGCGCTGCGCCTCCCCCGCGGTGAGCATGGGCGAGAGGGTCAGGCACATCTCGTCCAGCACCCCCGCGGCGATGAACTGGCCGAGCAGCCGGGGCCCGCCCTCGGTGAGCAGCCGGGTGTGGCCGAGCCCGGCGAGGGCGCGTACCGCGCGGGCCGGGTCGACGCCCGCGCCGTCGCCCGCGACCACCACCCGCGCACCCGCCTTCTCGGCGGCGGCGACCCGGTCCGGGGCGGCAGCGGCGCCGGTCAGGACCAGCGTGGGCACGAGGGACGAGGTGAACAGCGGAAGCGAGAGGTCCAGGTCCAGGCTCGCGGTGACGACCGCGATCGCCGCCGCCGGGCCCTGTCCGGCGGCCGCGCGGGCCGCGGCGAACTCGGTACGCGCGCGTGCCGGGCGGTACTGCTCCTGACGTACCGTTTCCGCGCCCACGACCACGACGTCCGCGAGCGCCCGCAGGGTGCCGAAGATCCGCATGTCGGCGGCGCATGAGATGGGCTGCGAGCGCCCGTCGTGCTGGGCCGCACCGTCCAGGGTGGAGACCATGTTGGCCCGCAGCCACGGCCGCGGCTCCCCCGACACCGACACCGGCTCCGACCCCGACGCCGGCTCCGACCCGGGCTCCGGGTAGGCGTAGGCGGCGGCCAGCTCGGCGAGGCTCCACTCACGGTCGGCGAGCGCCGCCGTACGGTCCTGGGCTGCTGTTTCGTCGGTCACAGGGAACAGGCGTCGCATGTCGTGCAGTGTGACACGGCGCTTAGCATGGGTAACCGTGTCGTCCTCCACCGCCGCCCCCGGTTCCAGCCCCGTGATCGAAGCGGGCCCCTTCTCCCTGTGCGCCCGCGAGCCGCACGTCCCCGCGGACCGGCTCGTCGCCGAGATGGTGCCGCCGCCCCGCTTCGACTCGGTCCGCTTCTCGACGTACATCCCGGACCCGAACCAGCCCAGCCAGACCGAGGCCGTGTCGGTCCTGGAGGGCTTCGCGGCCGGACTGGGCGGGGCGCACGCCTCCGGCGCCGGCAGGCGCGGCTTCCTCGGCTTCGGCCGGGCCAGGGCGCCCAAGACCCCGGCCGGCCCGCGCGGGGTCTACCTGGACGGCGGCTATGGCGTCGGCAAGACCCACCTGCTCGCCTCCCTCTGGCACGCCACCCCCGCCGAGCCCGCCCGCAAGGCGTTCGGCACCTTCGTGGAGCTGACGAACCTGGTCGGCGCCCTCGGCTTCCAGCAGACGGTGCAGACGCTGTCCGGGCACAGCCTGCTGTGCATCGACGAGTTCGAGCTGGACGACCCGGGCGACACGGTCCTGGTGTCGACCCTGCTCGGCAAGCTGGTCGACGCGGGCGTCGCGCTCGCCGCCACCTCCAACACGCTGCCCGGCAAGCTGGGCGAGGGCCGGTTCGCCGCGGCCGACTTCCTGCGCGAGATACAGGGGCTGTCGGCCCACTTCCGCGCCCTGCGCATCGACGGCGAGGACTACCGGCACCGCGGTCTGCCCGAGGCCCCCCGGCCGTTCTCCGACGAAGAGGTGACGAAGGCGGCGTACGCCACCGAGGGCGCCTCGCTGGACGACTTCCCGCATCTGCTGGAGCACCTGGCGAAGGTCCACCCGAGCCGGTACGGCGCGCTGACCGACGGGGTCACGGCCGTGTGCCTGACCGGTGTGCAGCCGGTGCCGGACCAGTCGACGGCGCTGCGGCTCGTGGTGCTCGCGGACCGGCTCTACGACCGCGAGGTCCCGGTGCTGGCCTCGGGGCTGCCCTTCGACCGGCTGTTCAGCGAGGAGATGCTGAACGGCGGCTACCGCAAGAAGTACTTCCGCGCGATATCCCGGCTCACCGCACTGGCCCGGGATGCCAAGGGGCTCGTCGCCTCGTAGTCAAGAGCCAGATCCAGCCACCCGACCGGCACTTTTCACGCTCTCTCATGCCCGTAACGCGCTGTTAACCCTGCAAAGGACTTTGCAGGGTTAACGTGTTTCTTGACCAAGCATTGACTAACGCTTGGTTCGCACGAGACGCGTGATGTCACGGAAGGGGGGCGCATGTTCCGAGGTACGACAGCCCGGACCCGGTTCGCTCTCCTCGCCGCCGCACTGCTCGCGTTCCAGCTCTTCGCTCTCGCGGGATCCTTCGCACCCGCGCACACGCTCAGTCAGGCGCAGGCCAACGCCGAGCCCGGAATCACCTCCCCCGCCACGGCGGCACACGAGGGTGCGGGCTCCGCCGCGTGCGCGCAGGAGCACCCGCTCATAACCGGCCGGGCCGCCGGCGCCGACGCCCCGGGCATCCCCGGAGCCGTCGGGCCGCGCGCCCCGAAGGCCTCAAGACCCCATACCCCGGCGGCACTTCAGGTCTTCCCCAGCTGACGGCCGGTCGGCGCCGGCCCGGCCCCACCGGGCTCTTCCACTCCCCCCACCAGAACCGTTCAACACCGACGCGTCCGTGCAGGCGCGCCAGGAGGAACCACACACATGCAGCCCCTCATCGACAACGCCCGTAGCTTCGGACAGCGCCCTGAGGAGTTCGCCAGACTCGGCGAAGGCCAGTCCCCGCAGGTGCTCTTCATCACCTGCTCCGACTCCCGGGTCGTCCCGGCCCTGATCACGGGCGCCCGCCCCGGCCAGCTCTTCGAGCTGCGCACCGCGGGCAACATCGTCCCGCCCCACACCTCGCAGCACCCGACCAGCGAGGCCGCCACCATCGAGTACGCGGTGGAGGTGCTCGGCGTCCGCGACATCGTCGTCTGCGGCCACTCGCACTGCGGGGCCGTCGGCGCGCTGGTGCGCGGCGACGACCTCACCGCCGTACCGGCCGTACGCGACTGGCTGGCGCACGCCGCCACCCCGCGTCCGGCCGGCCAGGCCGAGGACCCGGAGGTCGCCGTAGGGGTGCAGGCCCACGCCCTGACCCAGCTGCTGCGGCTGCGCTCGTACCCCTGCGTCGCGCGGAAGCTCGCACAGGGGCAACTCGGGCTGCACGCCTGGTACTACGAGGTGCACACGGGCTCCGTACGGGCGCACCACCCGCAGACCGACACCTTCGAGTCCCTGTGAGCGCACCGATGACCGACGACAGGCCGGCGACCGGCAAGAACCCCCTCATACCCGAGACACCCCGGAAAACCCTGCAATACCGGAAACTCCGAATATCCCGTTTCCCCCACGCGCGGCAGGACTTCGCCGCGTCCCTCGTCGTCTTCCTGGTCGCGCTGCCGCTGTGCGTCGGCGTGGCCGTCGCCTCCGGTGTCCCGGCCGAACTCGGCCTGGTCACCGGCATCGTGGGCGGCCTCGTCACCGGACTGATGCGCGGCAGCAGTCTGCAGGTGTCGGGGCCGGCCGCCGGTCTGACCGTGCTCGTCTTCGAGGCGGTCAAGGAGTACGGCCTGCCGGTGCTCGGCGTGATCGTGCTCGCCGCCGGAGCGATCCAGATCGCCATGGGCCTGCTGCGGCTGGGCCGTTACTTCCGCGCCATCTCGGTCTCGGTCGTCGAGGGCATGCTGGCCGGAATCGGGCTGGTCCTGGTCGCCGGGCAGCTGTACCCGGCGCTGGCGGCCAAGGCCCCGGACTCCGGTCCGGGCAAGATCGCCGGGCTGCCCGGGGCGTTGTGGGCGGCCTTCGGCGACGGCACGGCCCTGGCCTCGCTCGCCGTCGCGGCGGGCACGGTCGTGGTCCTGCTGCTGTGGAAGCACGCCCCGGCGAAGGTGCGTACGGTTCCCGCGCCGCTGGCCGCGGTCGGCCTCGCCATGCTGGCCGCGTTCGCGCTGGACCTGCCGGTGGCCACCGTCGAGGTGCGGGGGCTGCTGGGCGCCGTCCGGCCGCCGCCGCTGAGCGCCTTCGGCGAGCTGGCGGCCGTCGGGGTGCTCGGCACGGTCGTCGCCTTCACACTGATCGCCTCCGCCGAGTCACTGTTCAGCGCGGCGGCCGTGGACCGGCTGCACTCCGGGCCGCGCACCGCGTACGACAAGGAGCTGGTCGCCCAGGGCACCGGCAACGCGGTCTGCGGGCTGCTCGGCGCGCTGCCGATGACCGCGGTGATCGTGCGCAGCGCGGCCAACGTGCAGGCGGGCGGCCGCACCAAGGCCTCCCGGGTGCTGCACGGCGTGTGGCTGCTGCTGTTCGCCGCCCTGCTGCCCGGGGTGCTGGCGTACCTCCCGATCCCGGCGCTCGCCGGCATCCTGATCCACTCGGGTGCCAAGCTGGTGCCGGTCCGGGCCCTCGCGGGGCTGTGGCGCGAGCACCGGGGCGAGGCCCTGGTGCTGGCCGTGACGGCGGTCTCGATCGTGGCGGTCAGCATGTTCGAGGGCGTGCTGATCGGCCTGGCGCTCGCGGTGGTCAAGACGGCCTGGGAGGCCTCGCACGTCGGGCTGGAGGTGGTCGACAAGGGCGCGGGCCCGGTCGACGCCCAGCTCTCGGGCAACGCGACGTTCCTGCGGCTGCCGAAGATCCTCGACAGCCTGGAGTCCCTCCCCCGGGACCGCCCCGTCCGCCTGGACCTGACCGGCCTGCACCACCTCGACCACGCCTGTCGTACGGCCCTGGAGAACTGGGCCGAACGCCACAGCGCGGCCGGGACGGAACCGGTGAGGGTCACGGCGGCACAGGCCGTCTGACCGGTCACCGCCCGGTCCGCCCGGCGGCTCCTGACCCCGGGCCGGGATGCCGACGCCCCTCGGCATCCCGGCCCGGTCCCTGGGGGTACACCGGTTCGCCGGGACCCCTTGCGGAGCGGCCCAACCGGCTTATGGTGACAGCAGCGGACAAAAGCAGACCTCTCCGTGAGGAGGTCACCATGCTCCAGGAGCTGCTGGGCGCCATCGCGGCGGCGGGTTCCGCCGGAGTGATCTACCTGGCGATGGCGGCCCGGGTGGTCAAGCAGTACGAACGCGGTGTGCTGTTCCGGCTCGGCCGCGTCAGCGGTGCCGCACGGGATCCGGGCTTCACGCTGGTCATCCCCTTCGTGGACCGGCTGCAGAAGGTCAACATGCAGATCGTGACGATGCCGATCCCGGCCCAGGAGGGCATCACCCGCGACAACGTCACCGTCCGGGTGGACGCGGTCGTCTACTTCAGGGTGGTCGACCCGGAGAGCGCCCTGGTGAAGGTCGAGGACTACAAGTTCGCGGTGTCGCAGATGGCCCAGACGTCCCTCAGGTCGATCATCGGCAAGAGCGACCTGGACGATCTGCTGTCCAACCGCGAGAAGCTCAACCAGGGGCTGGAGCTGATGATCGACAGCCCCGCCGTCGGCTGGGGCATCCAGGTCGACCGGGTCGAGATCAAGGACGTCTCCCTGCCCGACACGATGAAGCGGTCCATGGCCCGCCAGGCCGAGGCGGACCGGGAGCGCCGGGCCCGGATCATCAACGCCGACGCCGAACTCCAGGCCTCCAAGAAGCTCGCCGAGGCCGCCCAGCAGATGGCCGACACACCGGCCGCGCTCCAACTGCGGCTGCTCCAGACGGTGATGGCGGTGTCGGCCGAGAAGAACTCCACTCTGGTGCTGCCCATCCCGGTGGAGCTGCTGCACTTCCTGGAGCGGGGCAACAACCCGCAGCAGACACCGAACGGTGAGACCGCCCCGCAGACGCGGGAAGGCGACAGAGCAGTGGGGGGACCCGACGGCGACCGGGCGCCGCGGGCACCGGACGGTGCCGGCGCACAGCGCGCCCTGGACGGCGGGAGTACGCAGCACGTGCCGGACGGCGGCGGCACGCAGCGGTCCCTCGACGGCGACGAGGGGCCCCGCGCGGCGGACGGTGACGGAGGGACGCGGTCCGGCTAGCGTGCCGGGCATGCGCAGGCGTGAGTCGACGGGAGTCGGCGAGTGACGACAACGCGGCTGGGGGTGCCCCCTCTGGAGGGAGCGCGTGCCAGAGCCCGCGACGCAGGCATGATCCGAACGACACCCCCCGGCGTGCGGGGAATGCGGAGGAGTGTGGTGGCCCCGGCGGTCCTGGCGGCCGTGCTGGGCTGCGTCGCCGGGTGCGGGGGCGCGGGCCGCACGGGCGACCGGGGGCCCGCGACAGCCGCCGCCCGCATCACGGTCACGAGCACCGCGTACGCCGGGGGCGGCACGATCCCGCGCCGCTTCACCTGCGACGGAGCGGATGTCTCACCGCCGCTCGCCGTCACCGGCGTACCCGCCCGCACGGCGTCCCTGGCGCTGCTCCTCCAGGACCTGGACGCCCCGCACGGCACGTTCACGCACTGGCTGGCGTGGGACATCGGGCGGGGCACCGCGCGTCTCGCCGCGGGAGAGCGCCCGCCGGGCGCGACGGAGGGCCGCAACGGCTTCGGGAGGACCGGCTACGGCGGCCCGTGTCCGCCCCGCGGCGACCGCCCGCACCGCTACGTCCTCACGGTCTACGCCACCGACCGCCGCCCGGCGCTCTCCCCGGACGCCACCCCGGCCGACCTCCACAAGGCCCTGACCGGCCACACGCTCGCCGAGGGAACTCTCACGGGCCGCTACGGCCGCTGAGCCCGCCGGCCGGGTGACCGGGGCGCCGCGCCGTTCGCAGATCGGTATACGAGCGACCATCCCGCCGTACGTTCGCGTGATGATCGCACGAGCAGGCCGTATCGGCGCCGTCTGTGTCCTGGGCGCGGCGCTCGCCGCCTGTGGCGGCGCGGGCGGAGGCCGTCCGGGGCCGGGCAGGTCCGCCGTACCCGTCTCCATCATCCCTCCCGTCGTACGGCCGCCCGTGCTCGCGCCGGGGCCCGGCGGGCTGGCCCCGGTCTTCGAGCACGGCCCGCGCACCCGCGGCAGGGCGGTCGCGCTGACCTTCGACGCCGACATGACCGCCGACGACGGGCCCCGCGCGGCGGCCGGCGAGCACTTCGACAACCCCGGACTCATCGGCGCCCTGCGCGCGTTGAAGGTGCCGGCCACCGTCTTCATGACCGGCCGGTGGGCCGATGAGTACCCGGCACAGGCCCGCGATCTCGGCCGCGACCCGCGCTTCGAGGTCGCCAACCACTCCTACAGCCACCACGCGTTCACCGCCGGCTGCCACGGCCTGCCGGCTCTGCCGGCCGACAGGATGCGCGCGGACGTGCGGCGCGCGGACGCCGCCCTGAAGAACGCGGGCGTGCCGCACCCGATGCCGTACTTCCGCTTCCCCGGCGGCTGTCACGACGAGCGCTCGCTGCGGGCGCTGGGCGGGCTCGGGGTGACGGCGGTGCAGTGGGACGTGGTGAGCGGCGACGCGTTCGCCACGGACGCCGGAGCCGTCGCCCGGCAGGTGCTGGACGGCGTGCGGCCCGGCTCGGTGGTCGTCCTGCACTGCACCCGCAGCGCCGCCCCGGTCACCGAGCGGGCCGTCCGCACGGTCGTACCCGAACTGCGCAGGCGCGGCTACCGGTTCGTGAAGGTCTCCGAGCTGATCGGGCAGACCGACGGGCACCGGTCAGGGTGAGCGGCGGGAGCTGAGCCGGGCCGCCGCGGCGAAGGCGGCGGCAGCGAGCACGAGCGCCGCGGCCAGCGGCAGCAGCGGCACCGTGATCCGGCCGGTCTGCGAGCCGGTGACCAGACCGCTCACCGCGGCCTGCGCCGGGGAGCCGGTGAGCACCACGGACAGCAGCACGCCCAGCAGCATGGAGGGCACCGCGCGGCCGGTGGACCGCAGCACCGGCCGGTTGGTGAGCGCGCCGACGGCCGCGCCGATCAGGGCGCAGGCGAGCGTGGCCGGCAGTCCGGCCGCGCCCGCCTGCAGCAGGGGTACGTGGATCTGGTGGCCGTTGTCCGCCGGGGCGCTGATCAGCGTCACCACCGAGGTCGCCACCACCCCGAGCACCGCCGCCGCGAGCAGCGCGGTCAGCAGGGCGGCGAGGTGGGCGCGGGCGGGGCCGCGCGCTGCGGCGGCACAGGAGCGGGCCGCGTCCGGTTCGCCGGTGACGCAGATCCGCACCAGCCAGGCCGCCACCGGCAGCAGACCGCCGGCCGTGAAGCCGAGCGAGTCGAGGACGGGCTGGCCGCTCTGTACGCCGATCACGAGGTACGCGGCGTAGAGGAGCACCGGCGGCAGCCAGCGCTGGGAGCGCACCAGCAGGTCCAGCTGGTAGCGCAGGAGTGCGGTCATGGGCGGCTTCCTGGATCGGGGGGCGGCGCGAGGTCGTCGGGGACCGGTGTGTGCTCCGGGGGCGGGGTGACGCGCACGACGTGCCAGGGCGGGCGGGCCGTGAGCAGGGCGCGCAGCAGGATGTCCGAGTGGGAGGCGGGGACGGTGAGGCGGTAGCCGCCGGGCGCGGTCTCCAGCGCGGTGGCGCCGGTCCGCGCCGCGTCGGGCGGCAACGCCCCGCCGGCCGGTCCCTGCGCGACGATCAGGGCGAGCGGCCCGGCCGGTGAACTCCCGCCGCCCGTACGGGGCTTGAGCCCGCCGTCGAGCACGGTGTACGTCGCGTCCGGCGTTCCGGCGAGCCGGGCCGGGTCGTGGTCGACGAACACCACGGCGCCGCCGGCGGCGGTCCGCTCGGCCACCGCCCGCTCCAGCTCGGCCCGCGCCGCCGCGTCCAGGCCGGTCCAGGCCTCGTCCAGCACCAGCAGCTCCGGCTCGCCGAGCAGGGACTGGGCGACGGCGACCTTCTGGCTGCTGCCCTTGGACAGCCGGGCCATCGGGGTGTCGGCGTGGCCGCCGGCGCCGAACCGCTCCAGCCAGGTGCCCGCGGTGCGCCGTGCCGTCGCGCGGCTCAGGCCGTGCACCGTGCCGAGGTGGGTGAGATAGCCGAGCGGGGTGAACGGGAGCGCCGAGGGGAAGCGCTCCGGGACGTAGGCCGTGCGCGGGCGGCCGGTGACGCGGCCCTCGGTCGGCGCGTCCAGGCGGGCGAGGAGACGCAGGAGGGTGGACTTTCCGGTGCCGTTCGCTCCTTCTATGCGGGTGAGGGTGCCGGGCGCGATGGTGAGGTCGACGCCTCGTAGCACCCAGGGGCCGCGGATGCCGTAGCGGCGGCCTACGGCGGACAGTCGTAAGGCACATTGCATACGGTCATTGTGGTCGGTCGCGCCGCGGGGACCGCTGCCCCGTCCGGTCCGTGGGCCGGTCGCGCCGTGCCGCACGCCCTTTAAGGTGGCCTGTTGTGAGCCCTGCATCCACGCCCCCGACTCCCACGCCCCCGGCTGACACGCGTGACGAAGCACCCCAGTTCGTGCTCCCGCTCGTCGTACGGCTGGAGCGCGCCGCGCCGCCCGCCCGTACCGACGCGCTGGAGACGGCGGCCCGGGCCGTGCTCGTGCTGCTCGGGGACGAGCGGGCGCACGGGGACGGCGCGTGGGCCGGGGCGGTACGCGCCTGGGAGGACGCGCGGATCCGGAAGGTGGTCCGGCGCGCCCGTGGGTCCGAGTGGCGGCGGGCCGAGGCGCTGCCCGGGATCACGGTGACCGGCAAGTCGGCCGAGCTGCGGGTGTTCCCGCCGATCCCGCTCGACGGCTGGCCCAAGGACCTGGCCAGGCTCCAGGTGTCCGGCACCGAGCTGGACGACCCGGAGCCGCCCGTCGCGCCCGAGGCGGCCCGGCCCGTGCTGTGGCTGAACCCGGAGCTGGAGATGTCGGCCGGCAAGGCCATGGCCCAGGCGGGGCACGGCGCGCAGCTGGCCTGGTGGGCGCTGCCGGAGGCGGAGCGCGCGGCCTGGCGGGACGCGGGCTTCGCGCTCGCCGTGCGCACCGCCGACCCCGCCGACTGGGGGCGGCTGACCGGCAGCGGGCTGCCGGTGGTGCGGGACGCCGGCTTCACCGAGATCGCGCCGGGCTCGTGCACGGTCGTCGCCGATCACCCTGCACTGCGCTAGGGGGCCGGCGCGATGACGCGGGTCGACGGCCGGGTCGAACGGGGCAACCGCACCCGGCAGTTGGTGCTGCGCCGCACGGTGGAGATCGCCTCGGTGGAGGGCCTGGAGGCGCTCACCGTCGGACGGCTCGCCACCGAGCTGGAGCTGAGCAAGAGCGGGGTGTTCGCGCTGTTCGGCTCCAAGCAGGAGCTTCAGCTGGCCACGGTGCGGGAGGCCGCGCGGATCTTCACCGAGCGGGTGCTCCGGCCCGCGGCGCAGACCCCGGCCGGGGTCGGGCGGGTGTGGCGGCTGTGCGAGCTGTGGCTGGAGTACTCACGCGGCCGGGTGTTCCCCGGCGGCTGCTTCTTCTACGGCGTCATGGCCGAGTACGACGCCCGGACCGGGCCGCTGCACGACGCCGCGGTCCATTCCCAGCGCGACTGGTCGGGGTACGTGGAGCGGACGATCGACGAGGCCCGTGCGGCGGGTGAGCTGCGCGCGGACACGGACGTCCCGCAACTCGCCTTCGAGGTGGTGGCGCTGCTGGAGACGGCGAACGCCCTGTCGGTGCTGCACGACGAGGAGAGCGCGTACCGCAGGGCGCGGGTGGCCATCGCGGCGCGGCTGCGGGGCGCGGCCGTGGACGGCACCCCGGTCCCTCAAGTCCCCTGACCCGGAACCCGGTTGGCATCGGGACCGGGTTTCCCAAAAAAGAGCACGATCGTTCGCTTTGTTTTATGCTCGGGCCATGACTGTGACCGGAACGAACGTCGTGGAACTCGACCGGATCGCCGTCCAGGAGGCCGTGCGCGTGGTGGACCTGGCCACGCCCGAGGACTGGACGCGCGACACCCCCTGCACCGGCTGGAACCTGCGCCGGCTCGTGGCCCACATGACCGCACAGCACGTCGGGTTCGCCGCCGCGGCGCGCGGCGCGGGACGGCAGCCGGAGCACTGGCGGGAGCCCGAGGAGCTGAGCGAGCCCGCCCGGACCCACCGCTCGGCCGCCGCCGCGGTGCTCGCGGCGTTCGCCGAACCGGGCGCCACGGAGCGGGAGTTCACGCTGCCGAACCTGGGCGACTTCCCCGGCGGGCGGGCGATGGGCTTCCACTTCGTCGACTACGTGGTGCACGCCTGGGACGTCGCCGCCGCCCTCGGCACCACGGTGGACCTGCCCGAGCACGTCCTCGTCGCCGCGCTCGCCGTGGCCCGTGCGGTGCCGGCCGATCCTGCCCGGCGCGGCCCCGGCTCCTCCTTCGGCCCCGCCCTGGAGGTGCCCGCGGGATCCGGCCCGCTGGAGGAGGCGCTGCGGCTGCTGGGCCGCAGCCCCGAGCGGTGGCCCGTGCGGGGCTGAACCTCAAATCTTGCTCTGAACGCGACGGGAACGGGATTCGGTACCGCCCGCCGGGGCGATACCTCCGTCATTCGCACGAGGGGAGGGGTCATGCGGGCAGGGATCATGCGGGGCGGGGCCGTGCAGCCGGAGACCACGGGGCGGCTGGGCGCGGGGATCGGCTGGCGGCCGGAGATCGCGGACGCCGTGGAGCGGATGCCGGGGATCGACTGGGTGGAGGTCGTCGCGGAGAACGTCTGCCCGGGGCATCTCCCGGAGTCGCTGCTGCGGCTGCGCGAGCGCGGCGTGACCGTGATCCCGCACGGGGTCTCCCTGGGGCTCGGCGACGCCGGCCGACCCGACGAGGGGCGGCTGACGGCACTGGCGGAGCGGGCGGAGGCCCTCGGCGCCCCGCTGGTCACCGAGCACATCGCGTTCGTGCGCGCGGGCGGGCCGCTCACCGCGTCCCCCCTGCTGGAGGCCGGGCACCTGCTGCCGGTGCCGCGCACCCGGGACGCCCTGGACGTGCTGTGCGAGAACGTCCGTATCGCACAGGACGCCCTGCCGGTGCCGCTGGCGCTGGAGAACATCGCCGCGCTGTTCTCCTGGCCGGGCGAGGAGCTGACCGAGGTGCAGTTCCTGTCCGAGCTGGTCGAGCGCACCGGCGTACGGCTGCTGATCGACGTGGCCAACCTGCACACCAACCACGTCAACCGGGGCGAGGACCCGGCCCGGGCGCTGGCCGGGCTGCCGCTGGAGGCGCTCGCCTACGTCCATGTCGCGGGCGGCTTCGAGCGCGACGGGGTCTGGCACGACAGCCACGCCCACCCCGTACCGCGCCCGGTCCTGGACATCCTGACCGACCTCGCCGCCCGGACCCAGCCGCCCGGCGTGCTGCTGGAGCGCGACGAGAACTTCCCCGAACCGGCCGAACTGGAAAGGGAGTTGACCCTGATCCGCGATGCGGTGACGGCCGGACGGGAACAGGCCGGCACCGGTGGCGGCACGGGGGCCGCCGCCGGTGCCCTTCCCTCGGGCGCGGGTGACGGCGGCGGTGTCGCCGTGCTCGCGCGGCCCGTGGTGGCGGCGCGCGAGCGGGTCGGCGTCGCCCAGGCCGCCGTGCTGTCCTCGCTGGTGGCCGGGACGCCGGTGCCGGAGGGGTTCGACCGCGCCCGGATGCGGGTCCAGGCCCGGGCGCTCGCGGCGAAGCGGGCCGACGTGGTGGCGAAGGTGGCTCCGGAGCTGCCGGTGATCCTCGGCGCGGGGTACCGGCAGCTGTTCCTGGAGTACGCGCGCGAGCATCCGATGAGCGGGGGGTACCGCCGCGACGCCCTCACCTTCGCCGGCCGTCTGCTGCACTCCGGCCGCCCGCGGGAGGCGGGCGCACGCGAGGAGCTGCGGGAGTGGTGGCTGGACCGGTCGGGACCGGCACCGAGGCGGTCCGGCGGGCGGGTGGCCCGTACGGCGCGCAGGGTACTGCGGCGACAGCGGGGCTGAGCAGGAAGTGGCCTCGCTCACCGGCACCGCCCCGGCGCAAGCGCGCCGAAGGGGCGCGGGGAACGGCGCGACCAGCCACGACGCACGGGCGGTCGCCGACGCGCCGCACGGAGACGGTGATCATGCGCGTACCCCGCCCAAGCCCCGCAGGGAACCGACGGCAGTAATATGCCAAGCCGTACCACACCCCTGCACACGCGTGCGGTGCGCTACAGGAGGCGCCATGCGACCCCGACCCCCGATCAAGGGCCGAGGCATATTCAGCGGCACCGGACTGGTCATCGCGGCACTCGCGGCGACCGCCGCGGCACTGCTCTACCCGATCTGGTCCTACGCCGACCGGCAGGACACGGCCGACGCGAGCACGCTGAGCACGCAGACCGTCACCACCCCCTACGGCCCGCTGTCGGCCCAGGACAAGGACTTCATCACCAAGGTCCGGCTCGCGGGGCTCTGGGAGCTGCCGGCCGGCGAGCTGGCGGAGCAGAAGGGCACCACGACGGCCGTCCGCACCGCGGGCCAGCACCTGGTCGACGGGCACACCTCGCTGGACGCGCACGTGCGCACGGTCGCCACCCAGCTCGGCATCCCCCTGCCGAACGAGGCGAACAGCCAGCAGAAGCAGTGGCTCGCCACCCTGAACGGCGCGCAGGGCGAGGACTTCGACCGCGAGTTCGCCGCCCTTCTGCGGCTCGCGCACGGCCGGGTGTACGCGCTGGCCGCCCAGGTCCGGGCCGACACCCAGAACTCCCTGGTCCGCGATCTCGCCGACGACGCCAACGCGACCGTCCTCGACCACATCAAGGTCCTGGAGGCGACGGGGTACGTCGACTTCGCCACGCTCGCCCAGGAGCTCGCGGCCTCTCCCACCCCGGTGCCGAACCCGCCGGCGGTCGCCCCGAGCGCGGCCGTCCCGCTGACGCCGTCACCGGGCCCGTCGTACTCCCTGCCGCCCGCCACCGCGGAGCCGAGCAGCCCCTGACGGCGCCGACCGCACGAGACGGAACGTCACATACCGGCCACACTCCGTCCGGAATGTGAAAAGGGCATGGCGTTCACCCGGGCCGTCGGCATAGAAACTTGTCATGTTCTGGTTTCTTCTCCTGCTCCTGGCCTGGGCTTTCGCCGGTACGGCGTGCACCCGGCTGTGTCTGGCGGCCGTACGCGCGGCGGCCCGGGACGCGGCCGCCGCCGCGGTGGACCAGGAGCGTGCGCACGCGTTGACGCTGTACGAGGCGGCCTTCCTCTCCGGCGGTCCGGCCCGGGTCGCCGATGTGACGATGGTCTCGATGGCCCGGCAGCGGCGTCTGCTGCTCGCGCACACCGGCTGGGCCACGGTGGTGGACCCGCGGGGGCACGACGAGATCGAACAGTCCGTCATCGGGGCCATCGGGCCGGAGGGCCAGTCCCGGATCCAGCCCGTACGGGCCCGCGCGGCCGGTGCCGAGGCCGTACGACGGCTCGCCGTCCGGCTGGAGCGCGCCGGGCTCGCCGTCCCCGACGGTGCCGCCACGACCGTCGCGGCGGCCGTGCGCCAGGTGCGGGCGGGCGCGCTGGCCGTGGCGGTGCTCGGCGCGAGCGCACTGCTGCTGCCCCTGCCCACCGGCACCCCGCGGCTGCTGGTCGGCCTGTGGTTCGCCCTGCCGCTCGTACTCTCGCTGAGCTGCCTCGTCATCGCCCGGTTCGAGGTGCAGCCGTACTCCCGCTGGGCCTCGCCGGCCGGGCTGCGGCTGCTGGGCGCGCTGCCTCGCAGGCCGGCCGGGGACGAGCGGTCGTTCCTCACCTCCGTCGCCGTGCGCGGGATCCGGGCGATCGGCGAGCCCGAGCTGCGCGCGGCCTTCACCCATCGCGACCAGCCCTAGGCCCTGTCGTCACATTCCCGTCTGCCTCGCGACGCCTGGCACGCCCTCTCGCCGCACCGGGCGAAAGCCCAAGTACGTCCGTACGAGGACTTCCGCCCGGCACCCCGAGCACGCACCAGACGCCGCGAGGCCGCCCTTCGGGCGACGACGGGAATGTGACGACAGGACCTGGCGGGAGTGAGGGCGGCCGCAGGGGGCGCATCGGGGGCATTGGGGCCGACACCGGCCGGGTGGTGCTTGCCTTCCCCCACGGCCGAACGAAACATCCCTTGTGATGTCGCCGGGGCGTGGCAGCCGTGCCATCGCCGTCGCCGCACCGAAGGGATACGCGATGAGAGCTGCCGCCCTGTACTCGGCCGCCGGGTCCTTGCTCCTGACCACCCTGGCCGCCGCCCCGGCGGGACACACTCTCGACGCGGGGCGCGCGGTGCCCGGTGTGCCCGGCACGGCCGAGGCGCGCGGCACCGCCGTGGCCGTGGCCCGCGCCCGCGCGCGGGGCATCGACTTCGGCGCGTGCTCGCGCGCGGACATCCCCGCGACGGCGCGCACCGTGCGGTGCGGCACGGTGAGCGTCCCGCTGGACTACGCCCATCCCGACGGGGCGCAGATCAAACTGACCGTCAGCCGCGCCGAGGCGACCCGGAAGGACCCTCGCGACAGCAAGCGGCGGGTGCCCCGGCAGGGCGCCCTCGTCTACAACCCGGGCGGCCCGGGCGCCTCCAGCATGATCTTCCCGCTGATCGGCGCCGTCCCGCAGTGGAAGCAGGCCGCGGCCGCGTACGACCTCGTCGGCTACTCCCCGCGCGGCGTGGGCCGCTCGGCACCGCTGTCCTGCGAGGACCCCCGGCGCCTGACCGCGGCGCCCAGCGCGGCGCCGGTGCACCCGTCGGAGGCGTACAAGCAGCAGCGGATCGCCCGGGCGAAGGCGTACGCGCGCGGCTGCGCCCGGCGCTCCGGGAGCGGGCTGCGCCACTACACCTCGCTGAACAACGCCCGTGACCTGGATGTCCTGCGGGCGGCGCTGGGCGAGGACCGGCTGACGTTCGTGGGGGCGTCGTACGGCACGTACTTCGGGGCGCTGTACGCCACGATGTTCCCCTCGCACGTACGGCGCATGGTGCTGGACGCGCCGGTGAACCCGGATCCGCAGAACATCTGGTACCGCTCCAACCTGGACCAGTCGGCCGCGTTCGAGGAGCGCTGGACGGACTTCAAGGACTGGGTCGCCCGCCACGACGGCGCCTACGGGCTCGGGAACACGGCCGGGAAGGTGCAGCACGGCTACGACACCGCGCGCGAGCGCCTGGCCCGCAAGGCGGCGGACGGGAAGGTCGGCCCCGGTCAGCTCCAGGCCACGTTCCTGAGCGCCGGGTACTACGACGACGACTGGCCGAGCCGGGCGGCCGCGCTCTCGGCCTATCTGAAGGGCGACCCGAAGCCGCTGGTCCGGCTGGCCACGGCGGGGGCGGAGGACCCGGCCGCGCGGGCGGCGGCGGAGAACTCCGACGCGGTGTACACGGCGGTGGAGTGCAACGACGCCCCCTGGCCCACCGATTGGAGGACATGGGACCGGGACAACACCCGGCTCGCCCGCGTGGCACCGTTCGAGACCTGGGACAACGCGTGGCTGAACCTGCCGTGCGCCTACTGGCCGGCGCCGCGGCAGAAGCCGCTGGACGTGCGGACCGGACCCGGTGAGCTGCCGCCGGTGCTGATCCTGGCGGCCGAGCGGGACGCGGCGGCGCCGTACCCGGGGGCGCTGGAGATGAACCGGCGGCTGGCCGGCTCGGTCCTGGTGACCGAGCGGGACGCGGGCACGCACGGCATCGCGGGCGGCGCCAACGCGTGCGTCAACGACCGCTTCTGGGCGTACCTGCTGGACGGCCGGGTTCCCGGGCGGCACGCGTCATGCGCACCGCACCAGGAGCCCCGGCCGGCCGCTCCGGCCGGCAAGGCCACCAAGTAGGTCCCGGCGAGGTCAGGCCAGGCCCGCCACCAGGTCCGCGACGTCCTTGCGGCGGCCCGTGTAGAACGGGATCTCCTCGCGGACGTGCCGGCGGGCCTCGGAGCCACGCAGGTGGCGCATGAGGTCGACGATGCGGTACAGCTCGTCGGCCTCGAAGGCCAGGACCCACTCGTAGTCGCCGAGGGAGAACGAGGCGACCGTGTTGGCGCGCACGTCGGGATAGCCGCGGGCCATCTTGCCGTGGTCGGCGAGCATGCGGCGACGGTCCTCGTCGGGCAGCAGGTACCAGTCGTAGGAGCGCACGAAGGGGTAGACGCTCACGTAGTTGCGCGGCGTCTCGTCGGCGAGGAACGCCGGGATGTGCGAGCGGTTGAACTCGGCCGGGCGGTGCAGCGCCATGTTGGACCACACGGGCTCCAGCGCGCGGCCGAGCTTCGTGCGCCGGAAGAGGTTGTACGCCTCCTGGAGCTGGTCGCTGGTCTCGGCGTGCCACCAGATCATGAGGTCGGCGTCGGCGCGCAGACCGGAGACGTCGTAGGTGCCGCGGACCGTGACGTCCTTGGCGGCGAGCTGGTCGAACAGCTCCTGGACCTCGTCGGCGTAACCCGCGCGGTCCTCGGGCAGCACGTCCTTCAGCTTGAAGACCGACCACAGGGTGTAACGGATGACCTCGTTGAGGTCCTTGGCCAGCTTGCCCTTGTTGGGGATCCTGCCGGGCTCGGTGGTGGGGGCGTCGTCGCTCATGGTTCCTATTCTCCCGCTCCGCCGTGGAGGCTTTGCACCGGGTTGGCCGTCAGCTCCCGGATTCCGGCCGGATCGCCGCCGAGCTGGTCGACGGCCGCGTGGGCACTCGCGATGCAGGCCGGGATGCCGACGCCGTCGTACTGCGCACCGCACACCGCGAGGCCCGGCAGCTTCGCGACGTGCTCGCGGATGCGGGCCACGCGCGCGTGGTGCCCGACCGGGTACTGCGGCAGGCCGTCGGTCCAGCGGGTGACCCGGGTCCGCAGGGGCTCGGCGTCCAGACCGGTGGCCGCGCGCAGGTCGTGCCGGGAGACCTCGACCAGGGCGGCGTCGTCGCGCTGGAGGATCTCCGTCTCGCCGTGCCGGCCCACGGACGTGCGCAGCACGACCACGTCCGGGTCCTGCTGCGCGATCCAGCCCCACTTGTGGGAGGCGAACGTGGACGCCTTGATGGTGCGGCCGTCGACCGGCGGGACCAGGAAGCCGCTGCCCTCGGGGAGCCGCAGTCCGGCGCGCCGGTAGGCGAGGGTGACCAGGGCCATCGACGCGTACTCGATCGCGCGCAGTTCGGCGGCGGCCGACGGGGACTCGGCGCCCAGCAGGTGGGCGGCCGCCGGGGCCGGGACGGCGAGGACGACCGCGTCGGCGCGCAGCACCCGCTCCCCGGCGACCACCCGCCAGCCGCCGTCGGCCTCCCGGCGCAGCTCGTGCACGGGCGTCCCGGTGCGGATCTCGCCGCCCCGCGCGCGGACGGCGTCGGCGACCGCGAGCGGCAGCGTGCCCACGCCGCCCTCGATGCCCATGAAGACCGGCCCGGTCTGCTGGTTCGCCGCCGCCCTGGCCTGGATCTCGCGGACTCCCTCGGTGAGGGAGGTGTGGGTGCGGGCCGCCTGGAAGAGCTGGGGCACGGCCGAGCGCATCGAGATGCGGTACGCGTCGCCCGCGTAGACCCCGCCGAGCAGGGGCTCGACGAGGCGGTCGACGACCTCGCGGCCGAGCCGGGCGGCCACGTACTCGCCCACGGCCACGTCGTCGCCGACCTCGGTGCGCGGCAGGTCGGCGTCGCGCTCGATGCGGGCGAGGCCCCCGTCGGACAGGACGCCGGTGAGCGCGGCGGCGGTGCCGGGCACACCCATCACGTGGCCCTTGGGCATGGGGCGCAGGGCGCCCCGGGTCCAGAGCGAGGCGGTCGCGGTGGCGGGCGGCTGAAGGCGCTCGTCGAGCCCGACCTCACGCGCGAGGGCCACCGCCTCGGGGCGGCGGGCGAGCATCGACTCGGCGCCCAGGTCGACCCGCACGCCCGCGATCTCGCCGGGCAGCAGCTTGCCGCCGACCCGGTCCGCGGCCTCCAGCACGGTCACGCGCGCGCCGCGCCCCAGCAGCCGGTGGGCGGCGGCCAGCCCGGCGATCCCGGCTCCGATGACGACGACATGCCCCGTACGCGTACCCGTTGCGCTCATGCCCTCCACTCTCTCAGACCCCTCCGACACTCCCGCCAGGGCCCGAAGGTCCCCTCCACCGCACCCCGGTGACCGCGGCGCGTCCGGACCGTGACCGCATCGGAACCCGCGCCGTCAAACGTCCCCGCCCGCCCGGCCGTCGTAGGGCCGTCACAGCAATCGCAGATCACCGTCCCCCGGGGGGTACCACCCATGCGCACACCGCGTTCCCCACGCCGCCCCGTCCGGCCGCTCGCCGGGCTGCTGCTCGCCGCCTGCCTCGCCCTCGCGGGCTGCGGCGCCGCCGCCGACCAGGACGGCGCCTCGGCGAAGTCCGCCGCGGGCAACACGGCCCGGCGGCCGGTCACGGGCGTCAACGGCGCGTCCGGCCAGGCCACTTCGGGCGCCACGGGGTCCGCTCGCCGGACGCCGGGCCCCGCCGCCGACGCCGTCGTCCGCACCGCCTCCCTGACCGTCGAGGTCAAGGACGCCGCCAAGGCCCTGGCCACGGCCCGGTCGGCCGCCGAGGACGCGGGCGGCTACGTCGGCGAGGAGAACACCGACCGGGACGCCGACGGCCACGAGCGGAGCCGGGTCGTGCTGCGCGTGCCGAGCGCGCGCTACGACGACGTCCTCGCCGCTCTCCAGGGCACCGGCCGGCTCGTCGAGCGCACCGCGAAGGCGGTCGACGTCACCGACCAGGTCGTGGACGTGGACAGCCGGGTGAGCTCGCAGCGGGCCAGCGTGGACCGGATCCGCGCGCTGATGGGCCGGGCGGACCGGCTGAGCGATGTCGTGTCCCTGGAGGGCGAGTTGAGCAGCCGCGAGGCCGACCTGGAGGCCCTGCTGGCGCAGCAGGCGTCCCTGAAGGACCGCACGAGCCTTGCGACCATCACCCTGTCGCTGTCCGAGAAGCCCGCGCGCAGGGCCGCCACGGACCACTCTCCGGGCGTCGTGGACGCCCTGTCGGGCGGCTGGCACGTGCTCGTCACGATGCTGCGCTGGATCGCCCTCGCGCTCGGCGCCGCCCTGCCGTTCGCGGCCTGCGCGGCCCTGCTGACGCTGATGTGGCTGCGGATCATACGCCCCCGACTGCCGCACCACGCGAAACCC